>CANBLA010000094.1 GCA_947369305.1 uncultured Clostridia bacterium | reverse complement strand
TTCAAATTTTCACGTGCTTCATCAATGGATAAACTTACTTCATTAAATTCTCTACTCGTATGCGAATTCAAATAACCATCTGTTTCCATTCCCAAAATCTCTCCATTATCAAGCGCAATTTTCACCTTTATTAAATCTGGATACACTACAACCCCTTCATATTCATATGCATAATTTATAGTCACAACATTACCAAGCTTTGTAAAATACGTCTCCTTCATTCCATCAAAGCCTTTTTCTTCTAGAAATTTCTTTCCCACTTCATTGGCTTCCTCCTGTGACAACCTTTCTTCTGAAATGTCTCTATTATTTTGCATTTCCACAACCCATCCACCTTTTTGGGTAATTTCAATATTAGCCTTATTGTCTTGTCCTTTCAGTTTCACAGAAAAATCATATGCTGGTATATCTGCATTTTGTAAAAATTGATTAAATTCAATGCTTTCAATCTTGTCATCACCAAAAAAATCTCTCACCTTTTGATTCGCCTCTTCTTGTGAAATATCGTCTCCAATCAATCCCACTTTCTCCGCCTTATTAATATGATCTGAATAAGCTCCATCGTAGATTAATCCTTCATATTGCTTCAAATTTGAGTCAATATTTGAAAATATAGAAACATTATCCACTGCTTGCGCATATTCTAGTGAATTTTGCTTTGTCAAATCATCCCAATGAATAGTTCCTGCATACAACTCATCTGATAGTTGGTTTAAAGTCTCCTCTAATTGTACACTATATTGATGTAGTAATTTCAAATTTTCCAAATCTTTATCTGATAATTCCTCATTTTTTATATTTTTTCGAGAAAGTGAATACGAATAATCACTCACTTGATTCAAAAACTTTGCAGTCTGCGAAAGCTCTTCTGTGTTCATTGGAATTCCTGTTAAATACACCAATGCCAAATTTGAATCTCGCCATACTTCTGTCAAAGTTTCCGCACTATGCTCCGAACTTTTTGAAATCATCGATTTAGCAAGCAAACTTTCAACACTATTCATATAATTCACCAAATTTCCAAATGCTTCATTATAGTCGTTTTTTTGCAAAGTTGCATAACTTTTATTTGTTCTAAAAGCATAATAACCAATTGCTATTGCTATTACTACTAACAAAATAATCGCAATACTAAAAATTTTATTTTTTACTCCACAACTCATTTTCTATCTTCCTTCCCCATGTTATTAAATTATTATTTCCATATATTTTTTTAATATTCCAAATATTGTAATTTTATTTTCTTCGTGATATAATAATTATATAAGGAGATTTTATGGAAAAAATTTTAATTTTTTATGGTTCCTATGGTGGTGGGCACTTATCTGCTGCAAAATCAATTGAACATTATATAAATTCCCATTACCCCAATATAGAAGTAAAATTAGTGGATTGTATCGAATATATCAACAAGCATTTAAATAAGTTATTAGCCGAAAGCTACAATGAAGCTGCAAAAAAAGCACCACTGGCTTGGAAAACAGCCTATCACTTAGCCAATGATGGGCTTACTTCCAAAGCTGTTACCACATCAAATAAACTATTTTCAATAAAACTCAACAAATTATTGCAAGATTTTCGGTCCAGACTTAATCATTTCAACTCATCCATTTGGAACACAAATGTGTGGTATATTAAAGAAAAAGGGAAAAATTCATTGTAAATTAGCTACCATCCTAACTGATTTTCACATTCATGGACAATGGCTCGTTTTCAACGAATATTGCGATTATTTCTTCGTTTCCAACAACCAAATGAAAAGTGATATGATAGACTTAGGTGTTTCCGAACAAAAAATCTACGTTTCAGGAATTCCCGTATCGGAGAAATTTAAACAAGATTTTGATAAAAAAGAAATTTGCGAAGAATTTGATTTAGATCCAAACGAACAAACAGTCTTATTTTTTGCAGGAGGAGAATTTGGACTTGGCAACAAAACTACCGTCATAGTATTAAAAGCATTAATTCGCCTATTTTCAAAACTACAAGTCGTTGCCATTTCTGGGAAAAACCCAAAAATGAAAACAAAACTCGAAATGCTTGTAAAAAACACAGATTCTCATGAACGAATCAAAGTTTTAGAATATACCAACAAAGTCCCTGAATTGATGTCTATTTCCTCATTTATCATCACAAAACCAGGCGGACTTACTTCAACAGAAAGCCTAACCGCACATTTACCAATGATTATTATCAATCCAATCCCAGGTCAAGAAGAAGAAAACGCTCAATTTTTAGTAGAAAAGGGTGTTGCTATCTGGATTAAAAAACATGATAATATCGCAAGAGCCTTAAAAGAATTATATCGAGACCCTCAAAAACTACCTCTTATGAAAGAAAATACAACTGCCTTAGCAAAACCAAATTCAACTGCAGATATTTGTGAAGTATTATTAGAAAAAAGGAAAGAAATTTAATAAATATCGATTATTCAGAAAAACAAAAAACTCCAGTTTCAAACTGGAGTTTTTTCTACATTTCACTTCTACCTTCCAATGCCTTCATCAACGTAATCTCATCTGTATATTCCAAATCCCCACCAACTGGAATTCCTCGTGCAATTCTCGTAACTTTAATTCCCATTGGCTTGACTAATTTCGAAATATACATCGAGGTTGCCTCACCTTCCACACGTGGATTTGTTGCTAAAATAAGCTCTTTTACTGTTCCATCCATCAATCTGGATAAAAGCTCTTTAATTTTAATATCATCTGGACCAATTCCATTCATTGGCGATATCGAACCATGTAAAATGTGATAAACTCCTTTAAATTCATGGGTTCTTTCCATCGCAAAAACATCACGCACATCCTCTACAACACAAATCGTACTTTGGTCTCTTTTCACGTCAGAACAAATATTGCATGGGTCTGTATCTGAAATATTAAAACATTTCGAACAAAATTTCAAATTTTGTTTTGCATTTAAAATCGCATTTGTAAATTCTTTAGCTTCTTCATTACTAATGTCTAACATATAAAATGCCAAACGCTGTGCTGTTTTATGTCCAATGCTTGGTAATTTTTCAAAACTTTCGATTAATCTTTCAATAGATGGTGAATAATTTGCCATTTTTTTATCCTTTTCTGTTTTTTAATATGGAACCAAGGGAAAATTCTTGTTTCTCTATATTTTACATTAATCCGGGAATGTTATATTTGCCAAAACTTTGGCTTTGTGCATCATCTACTTTTCTTAATGCTTCATTTACACATGTTAAAATTAAATCTTGTAACATTTCAACATCTTCTGGGTCAACTACTTCTGGCTTAATCTTGATTTCTTTGACCATTTTCGCTCCTGTAACTACCACAGAAATAGCATTTCCACCCGCCGATGCTTCAAATGTTTTTTCTTGTAATTCCTCTTGCGTCTTCTCCATATCTTCTTGCATTTTTTTTGCTTGTTTCATTAATTGATTCATATTCATTCCGCCAAATCCTCCCATTCCTCCCGGGAAACCTCCTCTTTTTGCCATTTTCATTTTCTCCTTTCTTAATTTTGATAAGTTTATGATAAAATTTTGATAAAATCAAGATAATCTAATCAATAATATTAACGTCAATTCCTAAACTTTCCAATCCTAATGTACTGTCTTCACTTGTTGTAGTTTCTTTTTTACTATCTTTTAATTTAATATTCACTTCATTTCCTGTAAGCATAGCTATTGTTTTTATTAAAACATTTCGATTATTAACATCTTCTAAAACCTTTTTATTAAATTCTGTTAAACCATTTGGAAACTCGATTTCCCACGTTTGATCATTTAATCGATTTAATGTACTTGTCAGCAAACATGTATATAACATCATTTTTCCATTCTTTCTTAGGTCTTCTATAATTGACTTCCAGTCTCCATCTGACTTTCCACCTGTTAGAACTGGTTTTTGCTTTGTTATCTTTTCTACTGATGGATTCGCTACCTGCCTTGTTGGCTGTGAATTTTGAATTTTTACACTTGCAGGATTCACAGTCACTTGGTTTAGCTTTTGTTCCAACATAGTAACTTTACTTGCTAATGCAGAAATATCATCATTTGTCTCATTCATGCATATTTTTATAATCCCTGTTTGAAACATAATTATTTTTTGCGAAGAATTTTTAATACTATTTTCTAAATCTGACAATTGATAAATAATTTTTAAAAATTTTTGTTTTTCTACTTTATCAGCTAATCTTTTTATCTCTGATAATTCTTCTTCTGAATATAAATTTAAACTTTTGGTAGATTTATAAATTAAAATATCCTTCACATACTTAATTACTTCCCACAAAAAATTATACAAATCTTTTCCATCTTCAATCACTTCTTCAATGGTTTCCAAGGCAAGCATTTCATTATTCTCTAAAATAGCTTTTGCTAGTTTTTGAATGAATTCTAAGCTAGGCAATCCAACAAGTTCTTTTACCAAATCAATTGTAATTTCTTCTACACTTTCTTGACTACATCTTTCTAAAATACTGATAGCATCACGCATTGCACCCTCTGATAAAACAGCAATTGTTTTTAGAGCCTCTTCTGTTACCTTAAAATTGGATTCTGAACATATAATTTTTAATCTTTTAATAATATCCTCATC
>CANBLA010000093.1 GCA_947369305.1 uncultured Clostridia bacterium | reverse complement strand
ACCCAATGTTGCAGGTGTTAAACCAGATGTGTTAATTTTAATAACTGCCAAATCCGTATATTCATCCGTTCCAATGATTTCTGCATCGTATTCAGTTGCATCATTATAAAGATTTACTTTCATACTAGATGCTTCTTCTATAGCATAATAGGAAGAAGCACTTTCTGTCGAAACTACATGATTATTCGTAATGATATAACCATCTTCACTAATAATAATACCAGAACCAGTTGCTTCTGATTCACCAGAACCAAACACAGAATTAACAGTATATTTTATTTTAATGCCAACAATGGATGGTAATACTTTTTCTGCTACTGCAACAGAAGTGTTGGAATATTCTACCAAATCAATTAAGTCACTTGAAATGTTAGAAGAAGAGGTGCTTGTTTTAACTTTACTAGAAGTTCCACTTTCAAATAGTTTTGTTTTAATTTTAGGAATGCCAAAACAAATACCTAGTACTAAACTAGCACCAAGAATGCTAGATACGAAAGGCATAAAAAAATGCCCCCAGTTTTTTTCTTTTGGAAAATTAGATTGTTTAAAATTATCCATTTTATTCGCCTCCATATTTTAAATATATCATACTCTAAAAATTAAATTTTTACAACAGAAAGATGCAGAAAATTTTTTTCATATTCTCTTGAAAAAAATTAATTCTATAGATATAATACAAGTAATTGATTAAAATAATCTTAAAATAGATAATTTTTCTGGAGGAAATATGGTAAAAAATAATAGGGGAATAACCATACTTGGTTTGATAATTACAATTTTAATTTTAGTGATTCTTACAGGAGTTTCTATCAATATGGGATTTTCTACCATAAAAGAAATACGTGTAGGTCGTATTATTTCCAATATGACAATGGTAAAAGCAAAAGTAGAGACAATTTATGAGGAAAATCAGTCTAACCAAACTCCTCTAATTGGTGAGGCAACAACTTTATTAGAATTGTCTAAAGAAGAAAAAGAGCGTGTTGGAATGGATGATTCATGGAATTGGTATAAATGGACATCGGTTACTTTACAAAATCAAGGGTTGGATCCTCAAATGTTAGCAGAAAATGAATTTTTCTTAGTAAATTATGAACATGCTGAAATAGTCTATTCGAAAGGCACATCATTGGATGGAAAAATAACCTATCATTCTTTAACAGGTTTAAGATATGCACTAGAAAATGAGTAAAATAGGAGAAAAAGTTGAAAGAAAAAGAAATTGAAAGATTAAACATTCTAAAATCAGAAGAAAATAAATTATATGAAAATGAGAGAATTAATTTTATTTGTGGAATTGATGAAGCAGGAAGGGGACCACTAGCAGGCCCTGTTGTTGTTGGAGCTGTAATCATGCCAGAAAATTCTTTTATTGAAGGGGTGAATGATTCAAAAAAGGTTTCTGAAAAAAAACGAGAAAAAATTTATGAGCAAATTATCGAAGAAGCTATTTGTTATAGTGTGCGGAATTGTTGACCAGAGTAAAATCGACGAAATCAATATTTTAAATGCTACCAAATTAGCTTTAAAAAATGCAATTGAGGGATTAAAAACCAAACCAGATGTGATTATGGTTGATGCTTTAAATCACATTGACACTTGTGGAATTCCTTATATTTCAGTTATAAAAGGTGATGCGAAAAATTATTGCATTGCAGCAGCATCTATTATTGCTAAAGTTACAAGAGATAGAATGATGCGACAATGGGATGAAATTTATCCTATCTATGGTTTTGCTAAACATAAAGGCTATGGAACAGCAGAACATATTCGAACGCTAAAAGAAAATGGTCCATGTATGTTACATCGTAAATCTTTTATCAAGAATTTTATTTAAAAGCACAAAAGAAAGGGAAAAAGAATGGATATTAAAACGATTATTACGAAAAAAAGAGATAAAAAAGAACTAACAGAAGATGAAATTAAACTATTTGTAAGTAAATATCAAAAAGGTGAAATTTCTGAGGCGCAGGCGGGGAGTTTACTGAGTTATATTTATAAAGAGGGAATGACTGAAAATGAAATTATTGCGTTAGCAATTGCGATGGCGGATTCCGGAGAAAAAATTAATTTGAAAAATCTTGAAAAAAGTGTCATCGATAAGCATAGCACAGGAGGTGTTGGCGATAAAGTTACTCTCATCTTATTGCCAGTCATAGCGGCATTAGGAATTCCAATTGCTAAAATTTCTAGAAGAGGAATGGGAATTACAGCAGGAACGATTGATAAATTAGAATCTATACCAGGCTATAATACAGAAATATCTATCGAAAAATTTGAAGAAAATATGAAAGAATATGGAATTGGTATTTTAAATCAATCTATGAATTTAAATCCTGTGGAAAGTAAGATTTATCAGCTTAGGAATGAAATTGCATGTACAGATTGCATTCCCATCATTGCGGCTAGTTTAATAAGCATTAAACTGGCAACAGGAAGTCAAAATATTGTTTTTGAAATAACCTATGGAAATGGAACCTATATAAAAACTAAAGAACAAGCAAAAAAATTAGCAAAAATTTTAAAAAGTGTTGGTAAAAAATTAAATAAAGGAGTTATGTGTGTTATCACGAATATGGATGAACCACTAGGCTATTCTATTGGTCACAATTTAGAAATGATAGAAGCAATCAATGCCTTAAAAGGAACAATACCCTTTGATTTAGGTGATGTTGTCATTACAATAGGAAGTGTTATGTTGGCACTTGCCAATAACAATAAAAATTTTAAAGAAAATGAACAAATAATAAAAGAAGTTTTAAGAACAGGAAAAGCTTACGAAAAGTTCATTCAAATGATAGCTTGTCAGCGGTGGAAATACAAGTTATATTGAAAATCCAGAACGATTTGAAAAAGCAAAATTCATCATGCCAGTCTATGTTTCGGAAGATGGATATATCGAAAAGATTGATGCCGACAGGATGGCAAGTATTGCTGGATATTTAGGAGCAGCCAGAATGAATGATGAAAATGAAATTGACAGATCTGCAGGCATTATATTAAATAAAAAAATTGGAGATACAGTTACTTCAGGAGATATTATTGCATATATTCACACCAATGATGAAAGTAAGCTAAAAGGTGCTGTTCAAAATTTAGAAGAAGCTTTTCAAATAACGCAAAAGAAAGTAAATATTACATCCAGAGTAGTAGAAATTATATAAAAATGCAAAAGAGGAGAAAATATGAATATAATTGAGATTATTGATAAAAAAAGAATGGGAAAAGAATTGTCAAAAGAAGAAATTGAGTTTTTTATAGAGAGTTATACCGAAAATAAGATTCCAGACTATCAAGCCTCAGCTTTACTTATGTCGATTTGTATTAATGGTATGAACAAAGATGAAATTCTAGCATTAACCATGGCAATGGCAAATTCCGGAGAAAAACTAGATTTAAGTGATACTGCAGAAAATGTAGTGGATAAACATAGCACAGGAGGTGTTGGTGATAAAGTAACGTTAATTATTTCTCCAATTATTGCAAGTCTAGGAATTTCCATTGCTAAAATGAGTGGAAGAGGTCTTGGAATTACAGGTGGAACAGTTGATAAATTACAATCCATTCCAGCTTACAGAACCGATATTTCAATTGAAGAATTTAAAAATAATGTCAAAGAAATTGGAATTAGCTTAATTTCCCAAACATTAGATTTAGCACCAGCTGACAAGAAATTATATGCTTTACGTGATAGTATAGCATGTGTCAATAGTGTGCCACTTATTGCATCCAGCATTATTAGTAAAAAAATAGCTTCTGGGACAAATAAAATTGTCATTGATGTCACATATGGTTCGGGTGCTTTCATGAAAAATAAATTACAAGCCAAACGACTTGCCAAAACTATGAAAGAAATTTGGCAAGGAAAAGATAGAAAAATTTCTTGTGTAATTTCTAAAATGCAACAGCCATTGGGTTATGCAGTTGGAAATACATTAGAACTAATTGAAGCAGTCAAAGCATTGCATGGAGAAATGGCAGAAGATTTAAAAGAAGTTGTTTTGGCGATAAGTATCCAAATGCTTAAATTAGCAGGAAGACAAGAAAAGGAAGAACAATTAGAAAGTGAGATTTGGGATGCGATAAATAGTGGAAAAGCTTTCAATAAATTCGTCGAATTAGCACAAAGACAAGGGGCAGATGTTTCCTATTTATATGATTTAAATAAATTAGAAAAAGCTCCCATTATTCTTCCTGTTATTTCAGATAAAAATGGTTGGATTAAAGAATTAAATGCGGAAAAAGTGGGAAAAATTAGTATAGATTTAGGGGCTGGAAGAAAAGCAAAAGAAGACGAGATTGATAAACGCGTAGGAATTATTTTATGTAAAAAAGTAGGTGACCAAGTGCAAGAAGGAGAAATTTTAGCTTATATTCATGCAAGTCATTCTGAAAACATTGATGAGCAAGCCCAAAAGTTAAAATCTGCCTATAAAATTGTAAGTGATATTGTGCAAAAAGAAAAAGTTATTGATGAGATATTATAATTTTTATTCAAATTAGGTATAAATATAATTAAGAAAGTGAGGGAAAGTTTATGGAAAATACGGAAGGTCAAAAATTAAAAGAGGAGTTATTTAA
>CANBLA010000092.1 GCA_947369305.1 uncultured Clostridia bacterium | reverse complement strand
ATATTGCTTTAGGAAATGTGCAAACAAGAGGGAATCGAACAAGTGAAGTCAAATCATTTTATACAATGATATCTTTTTTGGCATTTTATGTAGCACTTATTTTTGTGATGGCGACTGCGACAATTTTGGCAATTCAACAACTAAGTGATTCGGAAAAATACAAATATCGTTATGAATTATTGAAAAAGCTAGGCATGGATGGAACTGAGATGAATCAAACTATTTTAAAGCAAATCTTATTTTATTTTGCTTTGCCAATGCTAATTCCAATTTTGCTTAGCATTCCAGCTGTTCTGATTGTAGGACAAATTTTCACAATTGCAGTAACTGCAGAAGAAATTTGGAAAAACATGCTGCTTGTTATGGGAATGTTTATTTTGGTATATGGAATATATTTTATAGCAACGAACATACAATTTGATAGAAATATAAATGGAAGTAGGTAGAAAAATATGAAGAAAATCTATATTGTACTAACGCACACAGGAACTGCGTTATCCAGAATGATAAAATGGTTTACCAAAGACGAATTTACACATAGTTCAATTGCTTTAGATGCGGAATTAAAACAGATGTATAGTTTTGGAAGATTAGATCCATATAACCCATTTGTACGGAGGATTTGTCCATGAATATATTGATAAAGGAACCTTTAAGCGATTTTATAAAACACGAGCAAAAGTTTATTCTTTGGCAGTAACAGAAACACAATTTGTTGCAATAAGCAGAAAAATTGCGTATATTCAAAACCAGAAAGAAATGTATCATTTTAATCGATTAGGACTGTTTGCTGTTGGTTTACATAGGAAAATCGAAAGAGAACATGCTTTTTACTGTGCAGAATTCGTAAAATATATTTTAGAAGAAGCAGGAGTTGAAACAAATTTGCCAAAGCTTATTAAACCAGAGGACTTTAAGAAAATAGAAGGTTTGCAAGAAGTTTATACAGGTATGTTGAAACAATATTCTTTGCCAAAGGTCAATATTACAGAATTAATTCGAGAAAATTTATTATTATATACGAAAAAAGAAGGAGTTGTATGAGTAAAAATAAGCTAAAAATTTTGAAATTCATCATGACAGGACTGGTTTTAATATTAATGATTGGAATGACAGTATATTTATTTCCTGTCATGAAAAATTTATCTTCTTTAGAAGGACAAATGGCTTTTAAAGAAAAAGTAGAAAATTCTGGAATGCTTGGTATGTTGACCTTATTTGGTTTGCAAGTTGCACAAATATTTTTGATTATTGTACCCGGGGAACCACTTGAGATTTTGGCAGGGATGTGTTATGGTGCCATGGGAGGAAGCATATTTATTATGTTTTCAGCTTGCTTTATTTCTTGTATTATTTTTGGATTGGTTCGAAAGTTTGGTAGAAATTTTGTATGCAATTTTTGTGAAGAAGAAAAAGTGATAAAAATTGAAAAGAGTAAATTATTTCAAAATCCAAGAAAAATTGAAAGGATTATGCTCATTTTATTTTTAATTCCGGGAACACCGAAAGATTTACTCGTTTATGTAGCAGGGTTATTGCCGACTAGACCAATTCGATTTATTGTAATATCAACTTTTGCACGTTTTCCATCAGTTATTTCTTCGACATTAGCAGGAGAACATTTGGCGATGGGAAATTGGAAAATGAGTTTAATTTTATATGTAGGAGTTTTAGCCATTGTTGGAGTGATTATTTTTGTGATGAATAAATTGGACAAGGATAAGACAACAGAAGAAGTTCTAAAAACAATGAATCAAAAATAAAACAAGAGTAAATACCATACGACTATAGCCTACAGTAGCATATTTTATTGATTTTGTCAAGTTGACAAATAAACGAAAATGTAATATAATAAAAGGTTAGGGTAATATAAAAAAGAGAGAAGGAGAGGAAAATATTTATGGAATGGAAATGTATAAAATGTGGAAATGATGAATTTGAAAAGGATCAATTTCAAGCTACAGGAGGGAATTTTTCAAAATTATTTGATGTGCAAAATAAAAAATTTATCACGGTGACTTGCACAAAATGTGGCTATACAGAAATTTATAAGGCAGAAACATCTGCTGGAATGAATTTGTTGGATTTTTTAATAGATTAAAATAGTAAGGAGGAAAAGATGGCAACAACACAAGATTATATTGAATATGTTTGTGAACAAATTAGTGGAATTGGAGAAGTTCGTTATCGAAAAATGTTTGGCGAGTATATGGTGTATGTAAACGATAAGCCAGTAATTATTGTTTGTAATAATGTGACTTTTGTAAAAAAGTTAGAAGTTATTGAAGAAGATATGAAAGAGGCAGAATGTGGTTTTCCGTATAAGGGGGCAAAAGAGCATTACATTTTAGATATTGATCATCAAGATTTTTGCCGAGCAATTGTGAAGAAAGTAGAAGAAGTTACCGCATTGCCAAAACCAAAAAAGAAGAAATAAAGAAAAATAAGCCTTACAAAATTGTAAGGTTATTTTTTATGAGAGTTATGTTATAATTAAAAAGGAGGATGAAAATGCAAAAAATACTAATTGTAGAAGATGATGAAAAACTAAGAGATGAATTGAAAATTTTTTTGAATAAAAATGGTTATCAAGCAGAAGTATTAGAAAAGTTTGATTGTACGATACAAGATATTTTAGATAAAAGTGTGGATCTGGTTTTGTTAGATATTAATTTACCAAATGTAGATGGAGAATATGTCTGTAAAGAGATTCGAAAAATATCAGCTGTTCCGATTATTATTATAACAAGTCGCGATAATGAATTGGATGAGTTGATTTCGATTAATTATGGTGCAGATCATTATATTACCAAACCTTTTAATATTCAGATTTTACTTGCAAAAATTGCATCATTATTAAGAAGAACCAATATGGGGATTAATTATCAAGATAAAATGGAATGTCGAGAATTTGTTTTGAATGTTGCCCAAAGTACAATTGAAAAAGGAGATAAAGTGATTGAGCTAACGAAAAACGAATTTAAAATCTTGAAATATTTGGTGGAAAATCGACAAAAAATTGTCTCAAGAGAGGAAATTATGGATGTCTTGTGGGATACGGAAAGTTTTATTGATGATAATACATTGACTGTTAATATCACAAGATTGCGAAATAAATTAGAGGAACTAAGCTTAAAAGAATTATTGGAAACGAAAAGGGGACAAGGGTATATTTTGAAATAAAGTGAGGAAAAAGAAATGCGATTTATAGATTTTTTGAAAGATAAAATTTGGCAGTTGATATTATTGTTTTTTGCTATTATTACAATTGAAATTCTACTACTGATTTATCCATTCGGACATTTTGTAAAAATTTATATTCCAATCAGTTTATTAGTGATGTACTGGCTTGGGATTGGAATAGAATATGTAATCAAAAAACGTTTTTATGATAATTTTTTAGATACATTGCAAGGATTAAAAGAAAAATATCTAATTACCGAAATTATAAAAACACCAGATTTTCTGGAAGGTAAGATTTTGAAAATGTATTTGGAACAAATTGATAAATCAATGTTGGAACATGTAAATGAATATAAGTATTTAATGGAGGATTATAAAGAATATATTGAACTATGGATTCATGAAATTAAGTTGCCAATTGCAGCTAGCAAAATGGTAATTGAGAATAACAAAAGTCCAGTGACAAAGAGTATCGAAGAAGAATTTGACAAAGTGGAGAATTATATTGAGCAGGTGCTTTTTTATGCAAGAAGTAATGTTGTGGAAAAAGATTATTATATAAAAAAATGTAATTTAAAAGAGATTGTGAATGAAAGTGTCAAAAAAAATAAAAATGTGTTAATGCAGGAAAAGGCAGTACTTGATTTGCATGATTTAGAAATAGAAGTAAATACAGATAGTAAATGGGTTGTGTTTATATTAAATCAGATTTTGCAAAATAGTAGTAAATATCGAAAATTAGAAGAGAGATTGAAGATTGAGATTTTTGCGCAAAAGAATAAGGAAAATGTGATTTTATTTCTGAAGGATAATGGTATTGGAATTAAAAAAAGCGAAATTGTAAGGGTTTTCGAAAAAGGTTTTACAGGAATGAATGGGAGAATGTCAAATAAAAAGTCAACTGGAATTGGGCTTTATTTGTGCAAGAAGTTATGTGACAAGTTAGGAATTGCGATAGAATTGAATGCAGTTGAAAAAGAAGGAACAGAAATAAGATTGGTATTTCCACAAAATAGCTTATATTTTAGTTAAAATTGTTGCAAAAATAAAAAAAATGTGTTATACTATAAAAAACGAAATTGAACAATGTATTAATGCACTAGGATAGGAGGAAAATGATGGAATATCATATTAATCTTGGTGTTGTGAATTACACAATAGCATTGGACGAAAACAACAAAATAAAAAAACTGCAGGTAGGAAATGAAACTCCGTATTACAGAGATATGGTGTGTATGGGAAAAATTACTGACCATATTAAGGAATTGAAGGATGCATTTCTTCATTTGTTGGTTACAGAGCCAGAAAAATTTCGGAAGATGTATGCTTTGTTAAAAGAATACGATCCTGAAATGTTTCAATATGCAAGTACAATGATAAATGAACTGGCTGTCAGATGTTTGGAACTTATTT
>CANBLA010000091.1 GCA_947369305.1 uncultured Clostridia bacterium | reverse complement strand
AGCAAAAGTAGTACCAATTTAAATGATGTTATATTTCTAACGGATTCACCAGATGATATCCGAAAGAAATTCAAAAAAGCTGTGACCGATTCTGAAAATTGTGTTAGATACGACAAAGAAAATAAACCAGGTGTTAGCAATTTAATGACAATCTATGGATTAATTGAAGGAAAATCCATGGACGAAATTGAAAAAGAATTTGTTGGCAAGGGGTATGGAGATTTTAAAAATAAAACAGCTGAAGTGGTTGTCAAGAAGATACAACCGTTGAGAGAAAAATATTATGAATTATTGGAAAATCCAGAAAAGTTAAGAGAAATTTACAAAAAAGGTGCCCAAAAGGCACAAAAAAGAGCAAATAAAGTGGTAGAGGAAGTATATCAAAAGGTGGGATTGATTGTAGGTGAGTAATTATATAGAAAAGTTGGCTTAATAATTTAACAATCTATTTATTTTTACTAAATCTTCATCACCTCCTTTTCATTTGAGTTATAGATGAAAGTGATAGATATATGATTTATTTGTGGAAGTAGTGATCAGAAACGAGCTAGGAGCTACAAAATAAATATAAAAGATGATAACATAAAAAACACGAAAATCAATAGTAAATTTCGAGAAAAGGGAGAAAAATATGTTTATTGACTATGCAAAAATTATAATCAAATCAGGCGATGGCGGAAATGGCGCCACGTCGTTTAGGCGTGAAAAATATGTAGCAGCTGGTGGTCCAGATGGTGGCGACGGTGGAAAAGGTGGAGATGTTTATTTTGTAGTTGATCCAGATAGCAATACCTTGATTGATTTTCGATTTAACAAAAAATTCAAAGCTCAAAATGGAGAAAATGGCAGAGGAAGTAACTGCTATGGAAAAAGTGGGGAAGATTGCTATATTAAAGTGCCTTTAGGGACGGTTGTTAAAGATTTTAAAACCGGAAAAGTCATTGTGGATTTATCCCAAAAAGGGCAAAAGGAACTTGTTTTAAAAGGCGGAAGAGGTGGAAAAGGCAATACTCATTTTGCAACTTCGACAAGACAAGCTCCCAATTTTTCAATCGATGGCGAAAAAGGCAAAGAAAAAGAAGTAATTTTAGAACTAAAATCCTTGGCAGATGTTGGATTAGTTGGATTTCCCAATGTTGGAAAATCAACGATTTTATCTAAAGTAACAGCTGCTACACCGAAGATCGCGGATTATCATTTTACCACAATTGACCCAAATCTTGGTGTTGTCAAAACAGAATATGGCGACAGTTTTGTAATAGCAGATATACCGGGAATTATCGAAGGTGCAAGTGAAGGAACAGGGCTTGGAATCCAGTTTTTAAGGCATGTTGAAAGAACGCGTTTGCTTTTGCATGTGTTGGATGTTGCTGGAACAGAAGGCAGAGATCCAGTAGAAGATTTTCATAAAATTAATGAAGAATTGAAGAAATATAGTGAAAAATTGGCTAATCGTAAGCAAATTATTGTAGCTAATAAAATGGATAGTTTGCAAGATGATGAAAAGATGAAAAATGTTGAAAAATTAGCAAAAGAAAGTGGATTAGAATTATATAAAATTTCAGCAGCAACAGAAGATGGATTAAAAGAATTATTTAACCATGTTTCTGAGGTGATAAAAACACTTCCAAAAGAGGAGATTGTAGATGTTGATGAGCGAATTGTGTATACTTTGGAAGAGGAAGAAGAACCGTTTACAATTGAAATTGTAAAGGGAGAGTTTATTGTGCAAGGACCTGCGGCTGAAAGAATTATGAGAAGAATTAATGTGGAGGATAATGAGTCGTTTGCTTATTTGCAACGTAGTTTGAAAAAGATAGGAATTGAAGATGCTCTACGTAAAAAGGGAATCCAAGATGGAGATAGTGTAAAGTTGGTGGATTGGGAATTTGAGTGGTATGACTAAGAATTTTAACCAAAATCTCTCTTTTGCATATTATATGCAAAAGGGAGGTTTTTTTATGAATGATCAAAAATTGAGCTTTATGCTAAAAGAGTTAAGTCGAGTTCCGTATCCAAAGGTAGAAAATATTAAACCAGATCATTATTTTGGAAAAATGCTTTATGACGCATATAGTGGTTCAAAAAGTGAGTTGACGACAATTTTAAGTTATGTTTTTGAATATTTGACAAATGGTGATTATGAGGAAGTTGTTACATTTCTTAAAATGATTTCTAAGCAAGAAATGAAACATTTGGAATTATTGGGAGAAATACTGGTAAGTCTTGAGTTGGAGCCATATTATATGAGTACATATGGGAATAAATGGTGTTCGGATAATGTGAAATCGACATTTCATAGTTTGGAAGAAATGTTAAAGTTTAACATAGAAATGGAAAAAGGAGCAATTGAAGGTTATAAACATTTAATTGAAATGTGTGAGAATGGTACTATAAAAGCGGTACTTGCTAGAATTATTATGGATGAAGAAAGTCATATACAGATTTTTGAAATGCTGAAAGAAAAATATTCAAGTTGTAGTTGTGAGGATTAGAAAAAAATGATGTAGAGTTTTTAAGAAACTACATCATTTTTTAGAATTATTTGAGCACGAGGATTGCACGTCGGCAATTACAGAAAGATTAGCGCCAATAGCCGAAAATAAATCACCTAAAGTAGTAATATTATCGGGGGATAAATTTTTGGCAATAATGCAAGATAGTGTACTTGCCAAAGTGACTAATTCACAGCCAGAAAGACAATCACAAGAATTCATAATATCACCCATTTTCATTGTACTCAGAAAAGGAAAATTTATGATATAGAAAAAAATTTATAAAAACTAAAACTTTTGTTTGACAAATCAAATGTTTTGTGATAAAATCGTTTTACGAATAAAAGTTTTCCTATAAAAATAAGAAAAGGAGTGATAAATATGAAGAAAAAAGACCCCAACAGCATTAATAAAAGAGAAAAAGCGATTTTAAAGTTTATCGAAAAAAATATCAAAGCAAATGGATATCCGCCATCAGTTCGAGAGATTGGAAAAGCGGTTGGTTTAAAATCAACAGCAACAGTGCATGGATATTTAGCAGCACTAGAGAAAAAAGGATATATTAAAAAAGAAAGCCAAAAAGGTAGAACATTGAAACTATTAAAAGGTGGAGCTTTAGAAGATGAAAATCAAGAAACATTTGAAAAAGAATTTTATTCCAATCGAGAAATGGTAGATGTTCCAATTATAGGGAAAATTACGGCAGGAGAACCGATTTTGGCAGTTGAAAATATAACAGATACATTTCCGATTCCATTAGATTTTGTGGGAAATAGTGAAAGTTTTATGTTGGTTGTAAGGGGCGAAAGTATGATTGAAGCCGGAATTTTGAGTGGGGATTATATTTTAGTTAGAAAACAAAAGACAGCGATCAATGGAGAAATTGTAGTTGCTTTGATCGAAGATGAAGCGACAGTTAAGACTTTTTATAAGGAACAAGACCATATTCGTTTGCAACCAGAGAATTCTACAATGGAGCCAATTATTGTGCCAAATTGTGAGATTTTGGGGAAGGTTACAGGAGTGTTTAGAAAGATGTAAGAAACAAGAACGACTGTGTATTGTAGTCGTTCTTGTTTGACATTTTATGTAAAATATAGTATAATAAAAGTAAGAAACCAATTAATTGCTTAGTGTAAGATAAGCTTGTTCAAAGTGTCAAAATGACCGATGGAGGAGACATATGGAATATAAAACAGTAACACATCTGGCTTATGGTTATGAGGCAGATTGTGAGATACTTAAAGAGAGGTTTGATGAAAAAGTAAATGAAGAAATACAAAAAGGTTGGAAACCACAAGGAGGAGTAAATTTGAGTAGAATGGTAGGTCAAAGTGGTTTGATCAATTTTATTTTCTCAATTGGCATGATAAAAGAATAATTAAAAAGCATATGTTGCTTACACAGCATATGCTTTTTAATTATTCTTTTTCTTTATTTTTTTTGCTTTAAAAAAGTTTCTTTTCTCATATACATATTCTCCTATTATAATAATAGCAAATTTTGAGTGTAACACCAAAAATAAATTTACATAATATATAATAGGAGGGATAAACATGATACAAAACAATCAAGGAAATTTTCCAAAAAATGCAATGTTTGGTCACGCTTATGTAATGGACCAAGTTTTAAGAAAAACATTTTCTCCTGAAGAAGCTTTGAAAAGGGGAACTGTTTTCCCAGAACTTGCAACTTCTTATGCTCCGGGAGATTCTATGCGAGAAATCGAATTTTTAAAAAACTATGGAAAAGGAGGGCATAAAGAGTAATGGAAATGAGCAATCAAGAAAACAGAGATAGTTTATTAAGAAAAATCATGGAATATAAATTTTATATTAATGATTTGGCTTTATATTTAGATACGCATCCAAATGACCAAAAAGCACTTGCTTTGCACAACGAATATGTTCCAAAATTGGATGAAGTAACCAAAAAATTTGAAAAAATGTATGGTCCACTTACCATAGAAACAGTTATGGAGAGCTGGGAATGGGCTCAAGATTTATGGCCATGGCAAAGGGGGTTTAATAGATAATGTGGAATTATAGTAGAAATTTACAATATCCAATCAATATAAAAAATAGAAATCCAGAAATGGCAAAGGTAATTATTAGCCAGTATGGAGGAC
>CANBLA010000090.1 GCA_947369305.1 uncultured Clostridia bacterium | reverse complement strand
GTACATTACAAATGAGCATGTAGTTTTTTTCTAACTTAATTTGACAATTCAGGATATATAAATATAGAAATCTTACTTTTGAGAAAGCAATTTTGTGAATGGGTAATAATTAAGTTGTGTAAATAGAGAAATATTTGGTTCATTGATGTGAATGACTTAAGATATCTAAAAATATAGAGAAACTTGCCCTTCTAAGGCTGATCGTATGATATTTTTAGAGTTGGAAAAGTATTAGCTTAAGCATTAATATGTGGGAAAAACTTTTGCGGAGTTGGTGAGCTATATGATTTTTATGTTTGTGTTGAGTGCGATAAATGAAAGGAAGAATCATAGTGGATGATAAAAAACGTAGTGTAAGAAAGTTGGGGATAGTCCTTATTTTTGTCATATGTGCAATTTTGGCTACATATCCTGCATTTATAGGAGGGTATTTTAAGGGGACAACAGATGGTCAAATTCACTTTATAAGATTTGAAGCGATAACAGCTGCACTTAAAAATATTGAGATACCACAATTGATTAATTTTATGGGGTACCAAAATGTTGGTCAAGCCTTTAATGGTATGTATCCTTGGATTTCTGGATTAATTTTTATATTGCCAAAATTATTTATTAGTAAGCCTATATATGCGCTTTTTGTAGGTTTTGTATTACTTAATCTTGTTACAATGTTAAATACTTATTTACTAGCAAGGTATTTAACTACTAAGATATATTGGCGCTTGTTAGGAGTCATGGTATATGAATTTAATTCTTATCATATGATAGTTATGTATGGTAGGAATGCTGTGGGAGAAATGTTAGCATATTCATTTTTACCTCTAGTATTTTTGGGCTATATTCAGATTATGGAAGGAAAACGTGATGGTATATGGGCGTTAGGAATAGGTATGGGGATGATTTTAAATTCCCATGTGATATCAGCGTTATTTACGTTTTTGATTTTGGGTATAATAGAACTCAGTAGGCTTTTTTTGAAAAAATTATCACTTGCAGAATTGGTAAATTGTGTTTATGCAGGTATAGTAGCAATAGTGGTTTCATGTTACTCTATTGCAAATTTAATATTAATTATGCATAAAAATCAGTTAATAACTCCTTGGAAAAGATTAGAACAAATTTCAGTTTCTGAAATGTGGGGAGCAATGTTAAATAATAGTATCAGTGATGTTATTACTTGGAATATAGGTTTAGTTTCTTTTATCCTGTTTGTAGCCATGATAGTACAAATATTCAAAAGGGAAAAAGCAGGTTCATGGAAATACTGGATAATTGGAGCTATGACAGTATATTTTTTAACCTTATCATGGATACCTTATCCTAAACAATTAGGAGAAACATTTTTAGGTAACATACAGTTTTTAGGACGTTTACTATCATTTGTGATGATATTTATTGTTATTGGAATGTGTTTATATCTGGAAATGTACGGAGTAGAGATATCACCAAAATTTTGTGTAGGGATAGTTGGGATATCACTAGTTATAATGAGTTCTGCAGCTGTAGTAACATTTCATGATACTAAAGGAGATTACAATGTTAGGTATTATCTCAATAATAAGAACTACTTATCAGATATAAGTAAAGGAAAGGAGGGATGGTATGACTATATGATAGCCACCCCAAAGGACCGCAACAAATGGTTGATCAATGTGGAAGATCCTAATAATGGTTTGGCTAATAGACTAGATATAAAATCAAATTATTCAAGTTTAACTTTCAAAATTAATGCACAAAAGGCAGAAAGAGTACAGGTCCCATTTTTGCTTTATAATGGGATAAAGTACAATATTAGTGTAAATGGAGAAAGGGAATACAGCTTTAATAGTGGGCAAGTACTAACTATTAATGTTGATAAGGGAATTAACAGTATTGAGATTTCAAGTGAGGTACCCAAATTTAGTTACTTTACTTTTGCTTTAAGTGTGGTAGCAATTATTTTTAGTATATTAATGCTAATATTAACTAGTTCTAAAAAAGTGGGAAGAATTGTGTCAAGGTAAGCTGACATAGTTGCGGGGATTAGAATATTATAGAAGGAGATGGAATTTATGGAAAGTAGATTTAAATTCACTAGTTATTTCCGGAAAAATCTACGGAAGTTTAGTACAAATGACTGAAAGTCAGTTTTTTGCAGTTAGTATAGAAATGTTATATCGATTCTTAATGACAGTTATAGGGATCATCGTTATTCCGAGGGTACCATTTGTAAGATCGTGTTATCTTGGACGTAAGTATCCATTTAGGATATATTTAGATCGATGAATAGTATATGAAGTAGTTAAATCAGATATAATATTTAGACGATAAAAATATTAAAATAAGGGTGGTCCGTTAACTATGAAGAGAAGAAAGATAATTTTAATGAGTATATTTGTTTTGGGGGCAGTTTTTGCCTCATATCCAGCATTCTGTACTCATTATTTTAAGGCTACGTTTGATGGCCAAATACATCTTATCAAATTTGAAGCAGTCACGGAGGCATTGAAACATTTTACACTTCCGCAATTAGTGAATTTTATGGGCTATCAAAATGTCGGTGAAGCTTTTAATGGTATGTATCCATGGTTATCAGGGTTGATTTTTATAATTCCCAGACTATTTATTAGTGAACCTATATATGCATTATTTGCAGGCTTTGTATTGCTAAATTTGATAACAATGGTAAATACTTATCTACTGACTAGACACTTGACTACTAATGTATATTGGCGTTTGCTAGGCGTTACCGTATATGAATTTAATGCTTACCATATGACAGTGATGTACGGTAGAAATGCATTTGGGGAAATGCTAGCATATACATTTTTGCCACTAATATTTTTGGGATATATGCAGATTTTGGATCAAAAATCTAAGGGGATTTGGGCGTTAGGCATAGGGATGGGAATGGTTATGAATTCCCATGTTATTTCGGCTCTATTTTCGGTCATTATATTAGTAATAATTGAGGGTGTGAGGATATGTTTTTGTAAAACCACTATCAAAGAGATTATAAGGATGGTCTATGCTGGAATAGTAGCTATATTGATCTCGTGCTATACTCTGGGAAATATGTTATTGCTGATGACAAAAAACAATCTGATGACCCCTTGGAAAGCCTTGTTACCGATAATACCGGATCAAATGTGGGATTCGATGTTAACAAACAATATGAGTGATAAGACATCCAATTCATGGAATATGGGGTTGATAGCATTTGTGATCTTTATTGCTTTGATCATACAATTATTCAAAGCTGATAAGGTAGGAGAATGGAAGTACTGGATAATTGGAGCGCTTGTACTTTACTTTTTAACATTATCTTGGATACCTTATCCAGAAATATTAGCTACGACATTTTTAGGAAATATCCAATTTTTAGGAAGATTATTGTCATTTATCATAATTTTTATTGTGATTGGAATGTGTCAATATTTAGAAAAATATGGGATGGCCCTTGCGCCTAAACTCTGTTTAATGATAGCTTCGGTATTGCTGATAGCTATGAGTGCTTCAGGGGTGAAAAACTTTCATGATGCAATAGGAGATGATGCTGTTAGATACTATCTAAATAATAAAAATTATTTATCGGAATTAGAGCACGGTAAATATGGGTGGTATGATTATATGATTTCTGCTCCAGGAAAAGAAAAAAGGTGGTTGTTTGATATAAATAGTGATGATATCCCTAAAAGATATGAAATAAAAGCAACGTATGGATCACTAGCATTTAAAGTTAATGCTGAGCAAGTAGGACGATTAAAGTTACCGTTCTTACTGTATAATGGAGTGAAGTATAATGTTAAGGTAAATGGTCAGGTTGTGAAAAATTTTAATGATGGGCAGTTATTAACGATAATGGCTAAGAAGAAAACAAATAGTGTAGAAATTTCTAGCGAAGTTCCTAAATTTAATTACATTACATTCGGGTTGACAATGGTTGCACTTATTGTTGGATATATTATGCTATTCGTAACTAATTTGAGAGGAGATTGGATATGGCAAAAAGATTATCAATTATAGTTCCCTGTTACTTTGAGGAAGAATCGGTGCCACTATTCTATGAAGCGGTCGAGAAAGTGAAAGATAAACTAGCAAATGTTGAATTAGAGTATTGGTTTATAAATGATGGATCCACTGATAATACGTTAGGCGAGATGCAAAAATTACAAACTAAAGATCCAGAACATGTACACTATGTCTCTTTTTCACGTAATTTTGGTAAGGAAGCTGCTTTGTATTGTGGCCTTCGAGAAGCAACGGGAGATTATGTGACGGTGATGGATGTTGATCTGCAAGATCCACCTGAGATGTTACCACAAATGCTAGAGATTTTAGCTACGAGTGACTATGATTGTGTGGGAACAAGACGTATAGATCGTTCGGGGGAGCCACCAATTCGATCATTTTTTGCGCGGATGTTTTATAAGCTGATCAATAAGATCTCGGATACTGAGATTGTTGATGGAGCGCGAGATTTTCGCTTAATGACGCGCCAGATGGTTGATTCGATCATATCAATGAGCGAATATAATCGTTTTTCTAAGGGGATCTTTAGTTGGGTCGGCTTTAAAACTAAATATTTAAATTATGAAAATCAAGAACGAGTAGCAGGTAAAACAAGCTGGAATTTCTGGAGCTTATTTAGATATTCGATCGATGGGATCATTAATTTTTCTCAGTTTCCATTGGATATTGCTGCCTTTGTA
>CANBLA010000089.1 GCA_947369305.1 uncultured Clostridia bacterium | reverse complement strand
TTTGGATTGGAGAGAAAATTGTAGATGTAAGTACAATAAAATTGCCAGAAAATGCGGATGTTTTTTTACAAAGGCTTCAAAATGCTAAGCCACAGTATCAAGAGGATTATTACTATAGAATAAATCCAGAACAATTAGATGAACTAGGAATTTCTGATGCTGAACATACGTATATTATCAATTATAAAACAGGTGAAGTATATAATGAAACCAAACAAGTAGATAGTCAAAAAAACGTATTATATTTACCACCAAGTAACAGTCTTCTTGTTGATAAAAAAGAGGATACGAATAGTTTTAATGATTGGGAAAGTACTTAGAATAAAGATATAGGGGTTTTCAGTATGAATAAAATAGCGGAAAGCTTACAAAAAATTGTAAAAAAAGAAAATATTTATGAAAATGAGCCGATGTGTAAACATACTTCCTTTAAAATAGGTGGAATAGCAGATTATTTTATAAAAGTAGAAAAGGAACAGGAGTTACAAAAAATACTTCAGTTAGCAAAAATAGAAAACATACCATATTACGTGATTGGTAATGGAACAAATTTATTGGTTCGTGAAGGTGGCATTCGAGGATTAGTTATTAAGTTAGACTGGAAAGAATGGAGAATTGGAAAACAGGAAGAATTTGCGTATATAACAGTTGGTGCTGGACTTCCACTTGCCAATTTGGCTCTGATTGCTTTCGAAAATGGGCTTTCTGGCTTAGAATGTATGGCAGGTATACCAGGAACAATAGGTGGAGCTATTCGAATGAATGCAGGTGCTTTCGGGCAAGAAATGAAAGATATTGTAGCTTTTTCAAAATGTATGAATGAAAAGGGAGAGATAGAAGAGCTGAGTTTACAACAACACGAATTTGCTTATCGAAAAAGTGCTTTTGAAGAAAATGGTTTGATTATTTTAGAAACCACTCTAAAGCTTATATATGGAGAAAAAGAAAAAATTAAACAAAAGATGGAAGAATGTAAAAAATTGAGGGTAAAAAGTCAACCATTGGAATTCCCTAATGCAGGAAGTGTTTTTAAAAGAAATGTAGAAGTTCCTGTTGCTAAATTGATTGATGAATGTGGACTAAAAGGCTATCATATAGGGGATGCAGAAGTTTCAACAAAGCATGCTGGATTTATTGTTAATAAAGGAAAAGCAACAGCAGATGATGTTTTACAATTAATAGATGATATAAAAAAAGAAATAAGACAGAAATTTAATAAAGAAATGAAATTAGAAATTATAGTATTGGGTGAAAAATAGAAGGAGGATAAGATGAAATCTTTTTTTGAATGGTTTAAATCAAGTGCAAAAGTGAAAAGGTGGATGTTTTTGATTGTACTTGGAATTGCACTTGCATGTTATGGATTTACACAAGTATTAGTGGCAGAAGAAATGAGCTTTCAAGAATTAGGAAAAATTATTGGAGCATTTGTCATTGGATTTGTGTTGGTTGTTGTTGGTATTATTTTTATTCAAAAAAGAAATTTGGAAATTATCATTGAAGCAAATGATCAAGATTCAGATAAAGGTAAAAAAGCAAAAGTCAATATAAAATCTTTGATTTTTAATAGAAAAGTGTATGATCAAGGACCTAAAATTGTTGTAATTGGAGGAGGACAAGGTTTAAATACAGTCATTGAAGGACTACGAAAATATACGAATAATATTACAGCAATTGTAACAATGTCCGATTATGGAAATGTTCCAACTGCTTCTAGAAAAGCCTTAGATACATTGCCTTTGGAAGATATTAAAAGCAGTATTATTGCTATGTCAGATAAAGAAGAATTGATGAGTCAGCTGATGCATTTGAATTTCCAAAACAAAAAATTACGTGGGCTAAATTTTGGTGATATTTATTTAACTGCCATGAATGAATTATATGGCAATATTTCTGAAGCCATTCAAAAAAGTACGGAAGTTTTGAACATTAATGGAAGGGTACTACCAGTTACACTAGACGAAATCACAATTTGTGCAGAACTGACGGATGGAACGATTGTAAAGAAAAAAGATAAAATTCCAGAAGTTGTATCAGAAAAAGTAGAAGTTATCCATCGAATTTTTATTAATCCATCGAATTGTAAACCAGCGCCAGGAGTAATTTCAGCCATTGAAGAGGCAGAAGCCATTATTATTGGTCCGGGAAGTTTATATACTAATGTATTGCCTAATTTATTGGTAAAAAAGGTTGCAAAGGCAATCAAGGAAAGCAAAGCGGTAAAAATGTACATATCCAATATTATGACGGAATTAGGACAAACAGATAATTATACCTTAGCTGAACATATTAAAGCAATACAAGATCATGTGGGAAAAGGTGTTTTTGAATATTGTTTGGCAGATACGGGAGAAGTAGTTCCAGAATATGTAAGAAGATATAATAAACAAGGTTCTGAAGTGGTTGAAGCTAATATAATGCAGGCGGCAAGTTTGGGAGTTAAAGTTATTCAAAAAGATATGTCTTGTATCAAAAACGACAAGATTAGGCATAATCCAGCAATGATTGCTTCGACAATAATTGAATTAATTTGCAATGAATTGAAATTTAAAGATGAACAAAACGGAACGGAGTTTTTGCTTTTAAACTCGATTTTAAAAGAAGAAAATAAGACAATAAAAAAAGATCAAAAAGTGCAAAAGAAACATAAACAAATTGTGAAAAAAGCAACACAAAATGTAAAAAGCAAAACGCATAATCGAAAAAGCAAATTTAGTGAGAAGTATAAAGAAAGAGTTGAATCAATTCAAAATACAGAAGCTAAAATAAAGGAGAATAAGGCTATTGCAAAAGAAATTGAAAAATTAGAGAAAAGTAAAAAGAAGAAAACATCGAAAAATACTAAAAAGACAAAAGATACAAAAGAAACGAAAGATACAAAAAATACCAACGATGGCAAGAAAACGAAAAGTGCGACTAAAAGTAAAAAGAGTTCAAAATAAGAAGAGGAGAAAATACGAATGAAGATATCAAAAAAGCAACTCGAGATAAAAAATTCGCTGGAAAAAGAATGGATTATCACAAATGGGATTGGTGGTTATGCTTCGAGTACAGTACTTGGAGCTAATACTAGAAGGTATCATGGATTATTGGTTGCGCCCCTAAAGGCACCAGCAAGAAGGCATTTGATTTTATCAAAATTGGATGAAAATATTTTTGTTAATGGTCAAAAACATGATTTATATACCAATGTATGTAAAAACTATATTGCGGAAGGGTATAAGAATTTAGAAAGTTTTGAGAAAAATCCATTGCCAGAGTTTGTATATAAAGTAGAAAATGTAAAAATCATTAAAAAAATTTCATTGATTTATGGAAGAAATACAGTTATTGTAAATTATGAAATAAAGAATAATAATGAACAAGAAGTTAAATTAACCATTGCACCAGTCATGAATTTTAGAGATTTTCATCATATGACTACCAATCATGATTTTAAAATTGAACAGAAGATAACTTATCAGAAAACAGAAATTAAAATTGATGATAATATTCCTATTTTTATGACAATTAACCAAGGAAATTATATTGCACATGAACATGACATTTTTAAAAATATGTATTATTTAAAAGAAGAAGAAAGAGGTTTTTTTCCTGAAGAGGATTTGTGTGTGCCGGGAAGATTTGAAGTAACAATAGAGGCAAAAAAGAAAAAAGAAATAACAGTTGTTGTTTCTTTAGAAAATGAGATTGAAAATGTAGAGGCGAAACAAGTATTTGAGACTGAAATCGAAAGACTTGAGAAAATCATCAAACATACAAAATTAGTTTCGTCCAAGCCTAATTTGACAAAACAAGAAAAAGACGAAAATATCTTTTTAAGAGATTTAATTATTGCAACAGATAGTTTTATTGTAGAACGACCGGAATTTGGAACACATTCGATTTTAGCAGGTTTTCCATGGTTTTTAGATTGGGGAAGAGACACGTGTATTTCGTTTGAAGGATTATTATTAATTACAAAAAGATATGATTTAGCACGAGAAGTTTTGCAAACATTAACACGTGACATAAAATGTGGTTTGGTGCCAAATGGTTATTCTGAGACAGATGGAACTCCTCTTTACAATAGTGCAGATAGCTCGCTTTTACTATTTGAGCAAGTCAATAAATTCATGAAATATACAAAAGATTATGATTTTGTCAAAGAAAACCTTTATGAAAAACTAAAAGACATTGTTGAAAATTATAAAAATGGAATTGATTTAGACGACAATAATATTTATCTTGATAAAGATGGACTTCTTGTTTCTGGTACCCCAAACACGCAAAATACTTGGATGGATGCTAAAATTGGAGAGTATGTAGTTACACCAAGAAATGGAAAAGTTGTAGAATTAAACAGTTTGTGGTATAATGCTTTAAAAACGATGGAATATCTAACAAAGAAATTTGATGAAAAAGAACTTTCTGATGACTATAAAAAAATGGCAAAAGAACATAAAAAAGTGTTTGAAGAAAAGTTTTATAACTCTTCTAAAAAATCACTTTATGATGTTCTAGGAGATACCAAAATTAGACCAAATCAATTGTTTAGTATTGCTACTACTTATCCAGTCATTAATCCGGCTTCTGATATTGGTAAAACGATTTTTGAAACAGCGAAGAAGAAATTACTAACAAAGTGTGGACTTAGAACTTTGGCAAAAGAAGAAGAAGGCTACATTGCGGAATATCAAGGAAATAGTTATGAGAGAGATAGAAGCTATCATCAAGGAATTAGTTGGGTTTGGCTGTTGGGTCTGTATGCAGATGCTTTAGAAAATATAATCAATTATGAAAAGGATCGAATCGAGAAGGAAAAATATATCATTGAGAAAGAAAAACTGATAGAGAATGTTCATGGAGAGATCGGAAGAGCGTCGTGTAGGGAAAGAGTGTCTTTTTTTGTGTTT
>CANBLA010000088.1 GCA_947369305.1 uncultured Clostridia bacterium | reverse complement strand
TGCTGAAAGTACCTCTTCAATGTGAGTAATACGATTGGTATCCAAAGAAAATGTCTTAAGGCTGTACATCCCATTTTCAAAGTACATCTGTTCATGCAATAGGATATGATTTGTAGACTTCCCACTGAAACTTTCAGCAAGGTTATTAATTTTTCTTTTAAGTGATCTGATTTCTGTCAATTCAATCCCCATAAAACCATCCTTTCCTTAATTAAAAACAAGATTAACTACCCCCTAACCCAAAGGCAGATGCGATTGTGTAAGTGCACATATATTTATATTATACCAAATTTACATAAAAATGTCAAGAAACTAGGGACGTTATTACAATGTGCAAAAATTCTGGTAAAAACTTGCCAAGCTTTTATTTTTAAGATATAATTTTACCAAATCGGGGGAACAAAAAATGGATTTAAAAAAAGAAGTACAATTTATTAAAGGTGTGGGACCGTCTCGTGTGAAACTTTTGAATAAACTAGGAATTAACACGTTGGAAGATTTAATTACCTATTATCCACGCAATTATGAAGACAGAAGCAAACCAAAAATGATTGCTGAATTGCAAAATGGGGAAGAAGCACTCATTTCAGCTTTTCCCACTCGGGCGCATGAGTCAAACGCGTATTCGTGGCAATCTCACTTTATGCAAATTAATCGTCAGAGATGAAACAGGAACTGCTCAAATTACCTGGTACAATCAGCCCTATTTACAAAATACCTTTCAACCAAATCAACGCTACAAATTTTATGGAAGGATAAAAAACACCTTTGGCAAAATCGAACTGCAATCACCCGTTTTCGAACCAGAAAATACAAGCAAAAATACAGGTAAAATCATTCCGATTTATCCGCTTACATTTCAGTTATCTCAAAATACGATTCGCAAAATCATCGAAAATGGATTAAATGAAGTCGCCGGAAAACTTCCAGAAACCATGCCAGCCTATTTCTTAAAACAACATCAATTATATGATATCAACACAGCCATCAAGCAAATTCATTTTCCAGATAACTTTGAAAATTTTAAATTGGCACGAAAAAGATTAGTCTTTGAAGAACTACTTTCGATGCAACTGGCTTTGCTTAGTTTGAAAAATAAATATGAAGTGCAAAAACAAGGGATTTCCTTTGATAAAAATGCCAAAATGTCCGATATCATTAACCAATTGCCTTTTTCTTTAACGAAAGCGCAGGTAAGAGTTTTAGAAGAAATCGACCACGATATGGAAAGCCCAAAACCAATGAACCGCTTATTGCAAGGTGATGTTGGCTCTGGAAAAACGATTGTGGCATTAATAAGTGCTTACAAAGCTGTCAAATCTGGCTATCAAGCTGTTATCATGGCGCCGACTGCAATTTTGGCGACTCAACATTTGGAAACTTTTACGCAGATTTTGGAGCATACAGGTATTTGTTGTGAATTATTGATAAGCGGAATTTCAAAAAAGAAAAAAGAAGATCTTTTGGAAAGATTACAAACAGGAAAAATTGACATTTTAATTGGCACACATGCAGTTTTGGAAGAAAATGTTGTGTTTTCTAAGTTAGGATTGGTCGTAACAGACGAGCAACATAGATTTGGGGTTCGCCAAAGAAGCATCATTGCAGAAAAAGGCGAAAATCCAGACGTTTTAGTTATGACCGCAACGCCTATTCCCAGAACACTTGCTTTAATTTTGTATGGCGATTTAGATATTTCTATTATTGACGAATTGCCACCCAATCGAAAAAAAATCGAAACCTATGCTGTCAGAAAGGACATGGAAGTACGTGTCAATAGCTTTATTTCGAAAAATATTGACGAAGGAAGGCAATGTTATATTGTATGCCCATTGGTGGAAGAAAACGAAGAAATGAATGCCAAATCAGTAATGGAACTTACCGAAGTTTATAAAAACCAAATTTTTAGCCAATATCGTGTCGAATATTTGCATGGAAAAATGCGTCCAAAAGAAAAAGACGAAATCATGGAACGTTTCAAAAATGGCGAAATTGATATTTTGATTTCAACAACAGTCATTGAAGTTGGTGTCAATGTGCCAAATAGTAATATTATGGTGATTGAAAATGCGGAAAGATTTGGGCTAGCTCAGCTTCATCAATTACGTGGTCGCGTAGGAAGAGGGGAGCATCAGTCGTATTGTATTTTGAAATATCAAGGAAATTCGCAAATTATTCAAGAAAGAATGAAAGTTATTTCGAGTACAAATGATGGATTTGTGATTTCTGAAAAAGATTTGGAACTGCGCGGTTCTGGCGAGTTTTTTGGAACAAAACAACATGGCATTCCAGAATTTAAAATTGCTAATTTATTTGAAGATATTGAACTTTTAAAAGAAATTCAAGCCATTAGTCTGGAAATCATTGAGCAAGATCCACTTTTGCAAAAACCAGAAAATGAAGAATTTCACAAATTAGTAGAGAAAAATTTTAAAGGAAGAATTGAAATTTAGAAGGAAAGGACAAGGTTCACAAAAAGAATTTTGTCCTTTTTGTGAAATTTTCAAATCATATTGCAAGATTTGAAATATTTTTGATATAATCAAAATAGAATTAAATAAGGAGAAAAAGATATGGAAGAAAAATGTGCTTGCACAAGAGTAAAAAAAGAAACAAAAGAAATTTTAGAAATTTATACCAAACAAAAAGACAATTTAATTGCGATTTTAAATGATGTTCAAGAAAGATATGGTTATATTCCCAAACAAGCTCAACTGGAAATTTCCGAGTATTTGTCGATTCCGATGGCGGAAATTTATGGTGTTATTACATTTTATTCTCGTTTTACATTAGCCCCAAAAGGAAAATATAATATTTCGATTTGTCTAGGAACTGCTTGCTACGTAAAAGGTTCTCAAAAATTATTGGACCGAGCCAAAGAACGCTTACAAATCGAACCCGGAGAAGTCACCCCAGACGGCAAATTTTCCATTGACGACGTCCGATGCGTTGGAGCCTGTGGTCTAGCACCAGTCTTCATGGTCAACGACGAAGTATACGGTAATGCAACTGTCAAACAATTAGATGAAGTAATTGATGAATATATGAATAAGTAAAAGGAGGAAAACCATGAAAACAATCCAAGAAATAGAAAAAATAAGAAACGAAAAAAGAAAAGAATTAGAATTACGAATAAACACTCAAGCTAACACCCGAGAAAAACACATCTTAGTCTGTCACGGAACTGGCTGTACATCATCAAAATCCCCAAAAATCATTGAAACATTTCGTAACCTTTTAGCAGAAAAAGGCATCGAAAACGTGCGTGTTATTCAAACAGGCTGTTTTGGACTTTGTGCCAAAGGACCAATTGTCATTATTCGTCCAGAAGAAACCTTTTATGCGCATGTTAAACCGGAAGATTGTAATGAAATTATTGAAAAACATATTCTAAACGGTCAAAAAGTAGAACGTTTGCTGTGCAAAAATATGGATGGAAAATTAGCCGATAAGCTAAACGATTTAGATTTTTACAAAAAACAAAAACGAATAGCCCTTCAAAATTGTGGACTGATTGACCCAGAAAACATCGACGAATACATCGCTTTTAACGGCTACAAAGCCATCGAAAAAGTCTTGACACAAATGAATCAAGATGAGGTGATTGAAGTTATTTTAAAATCAGGCTTGCGAGGACGTGGTGGAGCAGGCTTTCCTACTGGCAAGAAATGGAGTTTTACGAAACAAGAAGAAGCAGACCAGAAATACGTCGTTTGCAATGCCGATGAAGGCGATCCCGGCGCTTTTATGGATCGCAGTATTTTAGAAGGTGACCCACATGCTGTTTTAGAAGCTATGACAATTGCTGGTTTTGCCATTGGAGCTAATCAAGGATATATTTATGTTAGAGCGGAATATCCGATTGCGGTACAAAGATTAAAAATAGCCATTGAGCAAGCACGAGCCTATGGCTTACTAGGTGACAATATTTTGGGAACAGGTTTTGAGTTTGATATCGATATTCGTTTAGGAGCAGGCGCGTTTGTTTGTGGGGAAGAAACAGCACTTTTGGAATCGATTGAAGGAAAAAGAGGTCAGCCAAGAGTGAAACCGCCGTATCCAGCAAGTTGTGGATTGTTTGGCAAACCAACGGTGATTAATAATGTAGAAACCTTGGCGAATATCACCAAAATTATTTTAAAAGGAGCCGATTGGTATGCTAGCATTGGAACCGAAAATTCAAAAGGAACGAAAGTATTTGCGTTAGGTGGCAATGTGAATAATGTTGGACTTGTTGAAGTTCCAATGGGAACGACTTTGCGTGAAATTGTCTATGATATCGGTGGAGGAATTCCGAATGGAAGAGAATTTAAAGCTGCCCAAACAGGCGGACCTTCTGGCGGTTGTATTCCAGCGGAGCATTTGGATACACCAATTGATTATGAATCGCTTGCCCAAATTGGTTCGATGATGGGTTCTGGCGGATTGATTGTTATGGATGATACAAAATGTATGGTGAATTTGGCGAAATTTTATTTAGAATTTACAGTTGCAGAAAGTTGCCGGAAAATGTACGCCATGTAGAATTGGAACGAAAAGAATGCTGGAGATTTTAGAAAAATTGTGTAGTGGCGAAGGCGAAGAATATGATATTTATCGTTTAGAAAAATTGGCGGTGAATATTAAAAAAGCTAGTGTTTGTGGGCTTGGGCAAAGTGCGCCAAATCCTGTGCTAAGTACTTTGAAATATTTTCGCGAAGAATTTAGAGAACATGCAGTAGAGAAGAAATGTCGAACCAATGAATGTAAAAAAATTGCCACAATTGAAGTAAACGCTGATTTATGCAAAGGATGCGGTTTGTGCCAAAGAAATTGTCCAGTAGACGCAATTGAGGGAAAAGAACGCGAAAAAAGAGTGATTAATCAAGACAAATGCATTAAATGCGGAACTTGTATTGCGAGTTGCC
>CANBLA010000087.1 GCA_947369305.1 uncultured Clostridia bacterium | reverse complement strand
CAGTATTTGGAGGGATTTCTTCTGTCATCAAAAAAAATTTTGATTTAAAAATATTTTTATCTGGATTTTTTGGAAATGCAATTTTGTCAATGCTTTTAACGTATCTAGGCGAAAAGTTAAATGTGGATATCTATTTAGCAGCTATTTTTGTATTTGTTTGGAGAATGTTTAATAATTTGGGCATCATTCGAAGATACTATATTGAGAAGTGGACTGTAAAATTTCAAACGAGTTTGCAAAACAAAAATCATCAAAGTGAAGAAACACAAGGAAAAGAGAATTCGTAACAGAAAATTTTACAAAAATATTACAATTTTGTTACAAAAATATGACAATAAACCTTGACTTTTTTCAAAAAATGTAATATTCTTATGCTACCGATTTAAAAAGGAGTAAAAAACAAATTTTTAAAAATAAAATGGAGGAATTGTAACTTGGCAATAGGGGATATAATCGTTGGTATCGATATTGGAACCTCTAAGGTAAGTACATTTGTTGGCGAAGTTAATAATTTCAACCAAATTGAGATTATTTGTAGTACGAGCAGTAAATGTTCTGCTATGCAAAAAGGTATGATTGTGGATGAAGAAGCTTTGAGTCTAGCGATTGCAAAGACGGTTAAAGAAGTAGAAGAGATCTCAAATTTAACCATTAATTCTGCTTATACTATCATACCAGGAAAACACATAACAATTGTACAAAACAGTATCGTCAAAGAAGCAAAAGATAAATTTGCGGGCATATCAGTAAGAGATGTTGCCTCAGCAATTATACAAGTAAGAGATATTGAAATCCCAGAAGATAAAGAACTAATTGATATCGTACCAGATAAGTTCATACTAGAAGATGGTAAAACAGTGGAAGACCCTGTTGGTAAGTTTAGTTCAAATTTTACGTTAACAGCACAAATCATATTAGCAGAAAAAGAGTATATGAAACAATTGAAGTCTGTATTTCGAAAAGCTGGAATTGAAATGGATGGAATTGTACCAACATCATTGGCAGAAAGAAATTTAGTATTAGATGTAAATGAACTAAATGACAATGTAATGATACTAGATATTGGAGCAGGAAACACAGAAATTGGTGTGTTTAACGGTTCTTCCTTTATCTACACAAACACCATTGCTTTAGGGGGGGACAATATCACAAGTGACATTGCCTATGTTTTGGGAATATCCATAGAAGAAGCAGATAAATTAAAAAGGCAATATGGACTAGCTTTAAAATCTTTTATTGATAATGACAATAATATTGTGCTAAATACTTGTAAAGATGAAAATAACAAAAGTAAAACCATTAAAAGTTCGGATTTAGTGGAAATTATTGAAGCAAGAATTGAAGAAATTTTTAGCCTAGTTAATAAAGATATTACATCACATGGTGTTAAAACTAATATTAATAATGTTATTCTGACAGGAGAAGGAATTGTTAATATTAATAAAAGTGATATGGCAGGCAAAATTATTTTAAATATTCCAGTCAAAATTTCAACAGGCAGATTAATTAGTACTGTAAAATCCACGTATCGAGTAAGTTATGCGCTGGTTCGATATATTGCAGCAAGACCATATGCAAAAACAGTTTCAAGTAGTATTGGTACAAAAACAGAGACAAGTTTGTTCAAAATCGTTTTGGAAAAAATAAAAGATTTTTTCTATTCATAAAAAAAGTTATATTAATAATTAAGGTTTTTAAATATAAAATTATAAAGGAGGATTTACCTTATGATAATGGATAATAGTGAAGAATTAAATTACATGATGGATGGAACAGCAACCATAAAAGTAATTGGAGTAGGAGGGGCAGGAAATAACGCAGTAAATAGAATGATTGAAGCTGGTATCAAAAATGTTGAATTTATTTCAGTGAATACCGATAGACAAGCTCTTAATTTATCAAAAGCAAGTTCTAAAATTCAAATTGGAGAAAAGTTAACACGAGGTTTAGGAGCGGGTGCGAATCCTGATATTGGAACACAAGCAGCCGAAGAAAGTCGTGCTGAAATTGCAGAAGTATTAAAAGGTGCTGATATGGTATTTGTAACAGCTGGAATGGGCGGTGGAACTGGTACTGGGGCAGCTCCAATTGTTGCGGCAACAGCCAAAGAATTAGGAATTTTGACCATTGGTGTTGTGACGAAACCATTTACATTTGAAGGAAAGAAAAGATTGGCACAGGCAGAACGTGGAGTTGTAGCCCTAAAAGGAAGAGTAGATACATTAGTTGTGATTCCAAATGATAAATTGTTACAAGTCATTGACCGTAAAACTTCGATTGTAGAAGCTTTCAGAATGGCGGATGATGTTCTAAGACAAGGTGTACAAGGTATCTCAGATTTGATTTCTGTTCCGGGATTAATCAATCTAGACTTTGCAGATGTAAAAACGATTATGCTAAATCAAGGTATGGCACATATGGGAGTAGGTCGTGCAAGCGGAGAAAACAGAGCAGAAGATGCTGCCAAAGAAGCGATTCAAAGTCCATTATTAGAAACTTCAATTGAAGGAGCAAAAGGTGTTATTATTAATATTACAGGTGGATCTGATATCGGTTTACATGAAGCTAATACAGCTGCTGAACTTGTTCAACGCAATGCTGACCCAGAAGCAAATATTATCTTTGGTACAGTTACAGATGATAGTTTAGGAGATGAAATTCAGATTACAGTTATTGCAACTGGTTTTGAAAAAGAAGAAGAAAGAAAGAATGTAACTCAAAATTATGATAATATTGTAGCTGAAGCTTGGAAAAAGAGAAATTCAAGTGTAACTTCAACTGCATCAAGCAATGATAACAATTCAAATGAGTTAGATATTCCGACTTTTTTAAGAAAAAATAAAGGTTTGGGAAATAAATAATTTAAAAAATTTACTTAAAATATAGGAGAAAAGCAGAGAAATTTGGAAAATTATGGAATTTTATAAGAAAAAAGCGAAGAAATAATCTATTTTTGTAGATTATTTCTTTTTTTCGACCTTAAGAAGTGACAAGTTTTTTGGAATGAATATGTTAAGATAAATGTATCTTGATAATGTGAGAGGATTTAATTAATGAAAATATATTTAGATATTGTATTATTAGAAAATTTTATCATGAATTGTATCATTATATTTTCAACGGCATTAATCAGTAAATCTAAGATTAATTATGTAAAAATTGGAATTGCAAGTTTGGTGGCAGGTTTTTATAGTATTTTAAATTATCTGTGGAATTTGGGAAATTGGGAAAGTTTATTAATAAAATTTCTCATTTCAGTTCTAATTATTTTAATTGGATTTGATAGTCGTAAATTAAAAACAATTATAAAACAGCTCATTTTATTTTATCTGGTTTCCTTTACATTTGGTGGAATATCCTTTATGTTACTATTTTTGATTAATCCAGCCAATATTATTTTTGAAAATGGATTATTAGTCGGAACCTATCCTGTTAAAGTAACCATTGTTGGCGGAATTGTTGGATTTATAGTAATTGCTTGTGTTTCTTATATCATCAAAGACCGACTTCGAACCAAATCCATGCTCTGTGATTTAGAAATTTTTTATAAAGGAAACTATCAAAAGCTTAAAACTATGATTGATACAGGAAATTTACTCAAAGAACCCATCAGTCAAACTGATGTCATTATTGTGGAAAAAAATAGTTTGCGAGGGATTATTTCAGATGAAATCTTAGACAACATTGACAACATTGTTCAAGGAAAATGGCTTGATTCTAAAGAAGAAGTTTATTCGTATAAGTTTAAAGTCATTCCCTTTTCTTCACTTGGAAATGAGAATGGTTTGCTCATTGGTTTTAAGCCAGACTATATTAAAATTTTGGACGAAGAAGAATGTATTCGAAATGATGTTATCATTGGGATTTATAATGGAAGACTTTGCAAATCTAATTTATATACAAGTTTGATTGGACTTGATATTTTAACTAATAAAAAGACTTTTCCAAAAGAAAGTACAATTAGAGAATAAAAATTTGAGGAGGGATAAAAATGAATTTTTTTGAAAAATTAAAAGCGAAAATTTTACGAATTTTAAGAAAGTATTTTGGTAGAGAGAAATTGGAAAAGTTTCCAGTCTTTTATATTAATGGAAGCCAGACATTGCCACCACCTTTGGATGTTTTAGAAGAAGAAAAATTACTCCAAAAGTTGGACGAAAATGACGAGGAGTCTAAAAAAATATTAGTCGAACGAAATTTAAGATTAGTTGTTTATATTGCGAAGAAATTCGAAAACACAGGAATGGATTTAGAAGATTTGATTTCCATTGGAACAATAGGATTAATGAAAGCAATTAACACGTTTAATACAGGTAGAAACATTAAACTTGCAACGTATGCGTCACGTTGTATTGAAAATGAAATTTTAATGCAGTTAAGACGTACTACAAAAATAAAAACAGAAGTCTCTATTGATGAGCCACTTAATAAAGATAGTGATGGAAATGAGTTATTGCTTTCTGATATCTTAGGGACAGATAATAATGTAACATCCAAAAGGATTGAAGACGAGGTGGATAAAAAATTGCTAAAAATAGCAATTGAACATTTAAACAATCGAGAAAAAAGCATTATGAAACTTCGTTTTGGGATTGAAGGGGAAGGCAAAGAAAAGACGCAAAAAGAAGTGGCGGATATGATGGGAATTTCGCAGAGTTATATTTCGAGGTTGGAGAAGAAAATTATGAAAAAGATGAAAAAAGAAATTTTGAGTAAAACTGGATAAAAAATTGTTGACAAATTTGAAAAGAGTGTTATAATATAAAATATAAATTAGTAAATTTAAGTGGAAACACTTTAATTTATAAAATTGTTAAAATTAGTCAAAAACCAGTAGTTGCAGCTACTGGTTTTTATTTTGTCTTATTTGTGATGTAGTATTATTTCTAATGTTGTTTTTATAATGTCTAATACG
>CANBLA010000086.1 GCA_947369305.1 uncultured Clostridia bacterium | reverse complement strand
GGTGGAGTGTGGTTGAAAAACACGATCATTTGTTAAGGCAAGTTGCCCATTTGCCATCAGAGAATTTTCCAAAAAGTCAGAAAATTTATGTAAGTTTTGATAAAGTTGTTTTGTATAATGTTAACAAGGGAAATCCGATTACGATTGAATATGAAGATGATTACAAGCTAGAATTTGATGTTTCAAAGCAATTGAGTGAAAGAAAGACAGCCCAATATCAAGCTAAAAATCAAGATTTGGTAAAAGAAGTAAAACTAACAAATAGTGGGCTTGCTATTTCCATAAAAACGCAAAAATATGTGATGCGAGATGAAAATTACAAAGTGATAGACGAAGAAGGAAATGTTTATCAGTTAGCAAATACGTATCATTTGGTAGATAGAGAGAAAATGGATTATAAGGAAGGGGAATTTTTGCTTGTTTTTGATATGACAATTTATAATGAATGTGACAAAATAACTTTGAAAATGCCATATGGTAGAAAGATAGAATTAACGAAAAAGTAGAGAAAATTGTTAGCAGACACTAAGAAGTTCTGGTGTTTGCTAATTTTTTATTCTAATTTCTAAAAATACTTTCATTACTATAATCCCATTTTTTCCAAAAAAGTTACAAAGGAAAGTCCATCGTATAACAAAAATTTTCCTAAAACTGCTAATAGCAAATAAAAAATTGGCTCGTTTTCAGAAATTGTATTGTCACTTTTGGCATCTTTCTTAAATATTTTCGTAAAAATTTTCCAAATCAAAAATCCTAAAATTCCACCAATTGCATTCATCATTAAGTCATCAATATCTGTTACTCTTCTATTGAACAATTGACAAAATTCAATTCCACAGGAAAATCCAAAACTTGTCCAAAATACTTTTGAAGCGTTTCTCATATTTTTCCATATGAGTGGCAACAAAAATCCCAAAGGAACAAACATAATCATATTTAAAACATACGTCATTGCTCCATCTGAAGAAAATGGAATCAAGTTAATTTCATCCATTCGAATCAGTGTTGGATATCTTCCAATTTGCCAAATGGTCCCAATTCCTGCAACGTCTAAACATAAATACAGATAAAACACAAAAATAAATACTCCAATCAAATGCTTTTTTGAAACTTTCTGAACTCTTTTTAGTGCAAAACATTGATAAATCATACAAGGCACAAATACACATAACATTTTATAAATCATATCTAATATTTCCATTTCTTTTCTCCTTTCTTTCATTATAGCATTGTTTTGGAAGTATAAATATTAAGAATTTATTAAAAATTTGCAAAATATTAAAATTACAATGTTTTTATATTTTTCAAAAAATGATAAAATATTGAAAAATTATTTGGTTGTAATTCGTATTAATATTAAAGGAGCAAAAAATGTCAAAAGAAGAATATGTTAATTATCTATATGATACTTATTCAAGAACTATCTTAAGTATTTCTTACATCTATTTGAAAAACACACATTCCGCTGAAGATATACTACAAGATGTTCTATTGAAAGTAGTAAAAAAGGAAATACAATTTCAGGATGTTAAAAAGGAAAAGTATTGGATAATTCGTGTAACGATTAATTTATGTAAGGATTATTTGAAGTCAGCTTGGTATCGAAAAAATGTGGTGTTAAAGGAAGATGTGTCCTATTTACCGAAAGAACAAGAGGAAATATTAAAAGAAGTATTGAAGTTGCCAGAAAAATATAAAACAGTCATATTTTTATATTATTATGAAGAATATAGTCTAAAAGAAATTTCAGAAATATTGCAGAAAAAATCAGCTACGATTGGTACATGGCTAGCAAGAGGAAGAAAAATTTTAAAAGAAAATTTAAAAGGAGACTGGGAATGATGAAAAATAAAGATCAATATATTTTGGCTATGAAACATATAAAATTTGAAGAAAATTTGAAAGATAGAATTATGGGGAAAGTAGAACAAAAATTAGTAAGAAAGCAGATTCGTTTTTTCCCTAAAACTATCATTAGTTTGGTTTGTATTCAAATGATATTTTGCTTTTTTGCAACTAATTCAGTAGGCTATTTTATGGTGGTCTAGTAAAGGAGAAAGTGTATGAAAAGAGAAATTTTGGAATGGATTTTTTGTATTGTAATTGCTTTGATTTTGGCAATGTTATTTAAGATTTTTATAGGAGTACCAACGATTGTAAAACATGAATCAATGCTTCCAACCTTACAGGAAAATCAAAGATTAATTCTAAACAGAACTTTTAGAATAACAGGTAATATGCCTAAAGTTGGAGATATGATTACTTTTGAAGCTCCAAGTAAAACTTATGATGAGTTGAGCAAAAATCAATCGAATCCAGTTGCTGTGTATGATAGACAGATAAATGGGATATTGAATAAATTGTTGTATCATGTGTTTGAAGTAACAAAAGTAAGTTATATAAAACGTGTGATTGCGACAGAGGGACAACATGTAGTGATAAGAGATGGTAAAGTATATGTTGATGAGAAAGAGTTAGAAGAAACATATTTATCTCCAGATGTAAAAACAGAATCCAAAATATTTAATGATTTTATCGTTCCAAAAGGAACAATTTTTGCGATGGGAGATAATCGAGAAGAAAGTTTAGATTGTAGAGAACTGGGCTGTATTCCGTTAAACAAAATAGAAGGAATTGTGATATTTCGATTTTGGCCATTGAATGAAATAAATAAATTTTAAAAAAATCTTGTAACAAAATCGCAAAATTTGTCTCTAAAGTTATAGAAGGAGGAAAAGTTTATGCAGAATATGGAAGAAATCTATCAAGAATATTCTTGGGCTGTTTATAAATACTTATTCTGCTTAACACATGATGAGGATATATCCGAAGAATTGACACAAGAAACATTTGCAATAGCAGTAAAAAACATTCATAAATTTAGAGGCGATTGTAAAGTGTCTAGTTGGCTGTGTCAAATTGCAAAACATTTGTGGTATAAAGAGCTGAAGAGAAAAAAGCAAGATAAAAATGTTTCTTTAGAAGATATGAATGAAGAAATATTGTGTAGTCAAACAGCGGAAGAAATTTTCTATCAAAAGCAAGAAAAATTAAGGCTTTTTAAAAATATGCAAAACTTAGATGAAAAAGCAAGAGAAGTCGTGTATTTAAGAATGATAGGAAATTTAAGTTTTGCGGAAATTGGAGAGATACTAGGAAAAACTTCTAGTTGGGCTAGAGTTACATTTTTTCGTGCGAAACAGAAAATAAAGGAGGTAGAGGAAAATGGAAAAGAAAACAGAATGTGAGATTGTGCAAGATTTATTGATAGGTTATGTAGATGGAGTATTGAATAAAGAATCTAAAAAATTGGTAGAAAGCCATTTGTTAGACTGTAGGAAATGTCAAGAAAGACTTGCAGAGATAAAAGCAGAAACACAAAAAGAGGAAAATCAGCAGAAAAAAGAAATTGATTATTTAAAGAAAATACGAATGAAAAGCAGAATCAAATCTGTTTTGTTGGCAATTCTTATTTTGGGAATGATTTTTGTTAGTTGGTATTTGTATAAATTTTGTATTTTGAGTAGTATAGCTAAAAAGATAGAAAAACAATTTGAAAGTGAGAATTTTTATATTGAAACGGTCAGTAGTCTTGGTTTTGAAGAAGATGGGATAATGATTAGTAAAACTTGGTATAAAGATGGAAAATATAAGAAAATTTCTTATATTGAAAACGAAGAGAAAATTTTGCAAAAGTTTGATACAGAATATGGAAATATTGCTAATAGTGCAAGGGAAGATTATTTAATAAATGAAGAAGAAAAGAAAGTAACAAAGGAAAAGTGGTTTTTTGACAAAAGTAAAAATGATTTTATAGTTGCTCCAAATCCAATTCATTTATCTAATAATCCACATTATATAATATTTCGACTTGGTGCACCATTTTATACTAAAATTTCAACAGATCATGAGAAGATTGGGCGCTTATATTATGTGTTAGAATTAGATCATGGAAAACAGTGGGTAGATATGGATACAGGCTTGCCAATTATGAGTTTTGGATATAGTTCTGTTACGGATTATTATAAAGACACCAAAATTCCAAAACGTTATGCTGAAAGTATTAGTGAGTATCATTATGAATTTGAAACGGTAACAGATGAAGATGTTGAAATGCCGGATTTAGAAGAATATGAATGGGAGGAATATGATTGGCAAAAAGAAGTAGATAGAGCTTTAGAGGAAAAGAAATAATAGTATTATAGTTTGATAAAATTTCTCATATTCTCTACAAAATAGGCTAGCGGAGATTTCTTAGCTAGCCTTTTATATTTTATAATGTTAGATAGATTCTTTAACTAATACAACAGTAGTATTAAAAAATCCTAAGTGTAAGTTTAATATGTCAGCATTTTCTATAAAATTACTTACATTTTCGAAATGTATTTTCATACGTTCTTCATTAAAGTCGATATAACCTCCTTCATATGTTGCACTATTACTACTTAAAGATATAGTATCTTGAATGAATCTATTAGTTGGAATTTTTACTTTTGAGGTTAATTCAATAATTGTTCCTGTATTAGACATAGTTGCTGTACAACTCTCAATATATTCATTACTTTCTGCTAAAGTATATATAACATTTGCACTTTGTCTCGTTTTAATTAAAGCTAGAGTAGTATCAAAAAAATCCAATTCTAATTCTAATTTATCACTATCTTCTGTAAATGTTCCTACATTTTCAAAATGTATTTTCATTTTGTATTCTCCCCAATCAGTATAACCAGCATCATATATTATTCCATTATTACTCTTTAAACGCACCATTTCCCAAGGAAATTGTATGTCTTGAGGAATTTTAACTTTTGTTGTAAATTCAATTATCATTCCAGTTTTTGACATAGTTGCTGTACAAGTTTCAATATAATCGTTACTTTCAGCTAAAGTATATATAGCATTTTCATTTTGTCTCATCTCATCAT
>CANBLA010000085.1 GCA_947369305.1 uncultured Clostridia bacterium | reverse complement strand
AAAATCAAATGATTGTTAAAGATTTTGAATTAGTTGCTTTTTGTATTGTTTTAGACATTCATTTCGATGATTTAAAACTTTTCTTCGATTTATAAACTTATAAAATTGATTATTAGCCAAGCCAAAATGTATCCAATGCCCCCTGATACTGGAAAATTCCAAAACCATGCTTTACAAATACTAAATATTCTAGTTTTATTCATTTTAGAATTTACATTTTTTCCAATTGCAATAATTGACATAGTTTTAGCATGCGTTGTGCTAACTGGAATACCTGTCATACTTGCAATAAATAAAGTAATTATTGTTGTAATATCACTCATTAATGCTTGTTTATTATTTAATTCAACCATTTCACTCCCAATATTATCCACTATTTTCTTTCCTCCAATAGCAACTCCCATAGCCATGATAAATGCTGTATAAATAATAATTCCAACATAATTTAATGGATTAATAATAGCTGGAATAGATGTATTTTGAATTAAGCTGAAAAATATAATTAAAATTCCAATGAATTTCTGACCATCTTGTGCACCATGCATAAATGACATTCCACAACAACTAATAATTTGCCATTGTTTTATGTTATCATTTTGGGTTAAAATGATTATTCTTTCAATTAGTTTTGTAATTAAAAATCCAACAATTAATGTCCCAAAAATTGACCAAATTAGCCCAATCAAAACATTTCCCCATTCATACAAACTGACGGATTTCCAACCATAAATTGCAACAGCGGCTCCTGTTAATCCTGCAATTAAACCATGGGTTTCACTTGTTGGAATACCAAATTTCATTGCAGCTAAAGCAAACACAATAACAGCAATCATACCAGATAATAATACAATCATTCCTTGTTTTTCGTCTCTTAAATCTACCATTGAACTAATACAATTTGCTACTGAAATATTGATAAAACTCATAGCAACAATTCCAATAAAATTAAAAATTGCACTCAAATATGCCGCTTTTTTAAACGGCATTACTTTTGTACCAACTAGTGTTGCAATTGCGTTTGGTGCATCCGTTATAGCATTTGTAAAAATTAAAATTATAATAATAATAAATGTCAAAATATAAATAATCAAAATTTCACCATTTCCCCTTTTATTTTGTTATATTTAAGTGTATAATTCTATAAAATATATTATTACCGAAAAAGGAGATTTTAATGATTTTTCAAAAAAATTTTTTAATCACTCTATTTTTTATTTTTTTCATTGCTATATTCACCAACCATACCGTTTTGGCTGATGAACCAATCATTTATTCTGAGTCTGCTCTTTTAATGGATGCAAAAAATGGTCATATTTTATATGAAAAAAATGCAAATTCATTAATGTTTCCAGCCAGTACTACAAAAATTTTAACTGCTATCATCGCTTTAGAAGCTTGTCCTTTAGATGAAAAAATAACAGCCAGCGACAATGCTATTACTTCCATAAAAAGTGGATACACAAATGCTAAAATTCAAGTGGGAGAACAATTATCAATGGAGGATTTATTGTATGCACTTTTATTAAAATCCGCTAACGAAGCTGCTAATGTGATTGCTGAACACATTGGTGGCACAACTGAAAATTTTGCCAATATCATGAACGCAAAAGCAATTGAATTAGGTTGCACTAGTACACATTTTGTTAATGCTAACGGGGTTCATGCCAATGACCATTTTACAACTGCCTCTGATTTAGCAATCATTACACGTTATTGTATGCAAAACAAAACCTTTAGGCATATGATTTCTACTTTAACTTATACACTTCCTGCAACCGAGCAATATCCGACAGCAGACAGAGTTCTTACTAATTCCAACAGTCTAATGATTCCCGGTCATTCATATTACTATCCTTATGTAATTGGCGGAAAAACAGGCTTTACAACACAAGCAAAAAATTGTCTAATTTCAGTAAGTAATAAAGATGGTTTAGAATTAATTTCGGTTGTTTTGCATGCTGAATCAACTGAGGATGGCAGAAGTGCGCGTTATCTGGATACCATTAGTTTGTTAGAATATGGAAATAATAATTATTATCCGTCTACTGTCGTAGCAAAACATCAAGAAAATAGTGACACAGCAGATTTGAAAACTGAATCCAATGTACAAATAATGGAGAATGAAAATGCATCAAAAGATGCTGGTATTAATTTTTGGACGTTTTTCTACATTTTAATTGGATTGGTGATAATTCGAATTGGCATGATATTTGTAAAAAGACATATGGTTGTTTATCGTGCTAAAAAGCTGAAAAAACGAGCAAGGAAATATTTAAATCCTTAAAAAAGCAACTTCGCGCTGAAGTTGCTTTTTCAATATTTTTTAACAAATCTTCTTTTGCACTAAATAGTATTTTTTCTATTTTACTGAAATCGAATCTTTCATACTATTATACTTACTATCTCCTATTCCAGACACATTCTTAATATCTTCAATCGTCTTAAATTTACCATTTTCTTCACGATATGCAATAATTTTTTGCGCTGTTGATTCACCAATTCCGGGAACGCTTGTAAGTTCCGTTGCTGTTGCTTTATTAATATTGATTTTTCCGTTTGAATTACTACTTGAACTTGAGCTACTTCCAGATGACGCTTGTTCGGATACTTCTTCTACAATTTCGGATCCATTCGGAATATAAATTTTTTCACCATCTGCTACTTCATATGCTAAATTAATGTCTTTTAAATTAGCCTCTGCTTTAATTCCTCCAGCACCTTCAATTGCATCTTGAATTCTTGCTCCTTCTTCTAATTCAATGACACCTGGCGCCATAACTTCTCCTGTTACATATACTTTTATTACTGATTTTTCTTCTATCGTTTTTTCTTCTGTTTTATTTTCTACTATAACATCACTACTCAAAACATTATCATAGGTAGTTGTTTCTTGTTTATTTGAAAAATAATATATCATTGCTAAAATGCTTACTACAGTTGCGATTGCTATTTTTATGATTTTTTGTTTATCCATATTTATCATTCCTTTCTTATTTTATTTTTTAATATTGTTGAATTTTGTCCTTTTTTAATATATGATATAAGAAATATATTAAAGGAGTTTTTTATGAAACTTAAAAGAAGAATTTTTAGTTTATTAATTCTATTGATTTTGCTTTTGGGTAGGATTAGTTTTGCGGAGGAACCTGCTATTGCTTCGACTGCAGCACTCCTTGTGGAAACTAGTACAGGCAAAATATTGTATGAGAAAAATGCTTATGAAAAAATGTATCCAGCCAGTACAACCAAAGTTATGACTGCAATTTTAGTTCTTGAAAATTGCAATCTTAACGAAATGGCAACTGTTAGTCATAATGCGATTTATTCTTTGCCAAGTGGATATGTTAATGCGAATTTGCAAAAAGGTGAAGAAATTTCAGTAAAAGATTTAATGTATGCTTTGATGGTAAAATCGGCAAATGATGCTGCTATTGTTTTGGCAGAACATATTGGTGGTTCTGTAGAAGGTTTTGCGGATAGAATGAATCAAAAAGCAGTTGAATTAGGTTGTAAAAATACACATTTTGTGAATCCAAATGGTATTCATAATGAGAATCATTATTCTACAGCATATGATTTGTATCTTATGGCATCGTATGCAATGAAAAATGAGACTTTTCGAAGATACGTATCTACAACTTCTTATACTTTACCTGCAACCAATCTTTATCCAACAACGGATCGCATTTGTGTTACAACAAATGATATGATGCGTTCAAAAAGTAAATATTATAATGAAAATGTAATTGGCATCAAGACTGGATATACAACAGAAGCCAAAAATTGTTTAATCGCTGGTGCACAACAAAATAATATTGAACTGATTTCAGTAGTTTTACATTCTGGGACCAATGCAGAGGGATTAAGTGAAAGATACCTTGACACAAATGCTTTATTTAATTATGGATTTGAAAATTTTGCGTTTTCTGATATTTTGAAAAAAAATGATATTGTTCAAAATATTGAGATTGAAAATGGTAAGAAAAATACAAAAAATTTGGATTTAATTGCAAAAGATACTTTGTCAGGCTATTTTGATAAAAATATTGATTGGGACAGTTTGGAACCTAATATAAAATTAAATGAAAATTTGATGGCACCGATTTTAAGTGGAAGCGTTTTAGGCAGTGTTTCATACACGATTGATGGTGAAGAATATTCGACAGATCTTTTGGCAAGTCATGATGTTGAGAAAAAGTTTGATGTTAGAATTTTGGTTTTGATTGTTGGAACTTTATTATTGTTGTTGGGAATTGCAGTTTTGAGAAAACAATTAAAGAGAAGGTTTAAAAAAAGAAAACATAAATAGAAAATTTTTTAATTTTCTGTTTCTATTATAAAAGCTTGCTTTTAAAAAAGCAAGCTTTTTATTTATTTTTTTGTAGATTTTGTATTTTTAGTTTTTGAATTTGACTTGGTTGTATTGGTTTTTGTGGTATTTGTTTTTTTGGAAGAAGTATTAGTTGCGTTTACTGTATTAGCTTGATTGGTTATATTCGTTGTATTTGAAACTCCTTCTGTCGATGTCTCAATCCCTTTTATATAATTGACCATGTTGGTAACAATTTTGGCTGTTTCTTCTTCATCATAAGCAAAAAACCATAGTTTATTGTATTGCTTTGACTCACCTGCTATTTGATTACTACTAATATTGGCTGTATCGAAACTTACTGCCCATGGAACATATGGAAATACATCATCAAGTGTTAAGTTGGTTTCTACATTTTGAAAAATGGTTGTCATTATCGTTTTTATTTTTGTTACATTTTTTAATTTTAAGGTTTGCTTTGCAACTTCCATCATAAATTCTCTTTGGGTTTTCATTCTTCCATAATCGTTATCACCATATTCGGATGGATAAGAAGTTCCGTTGTTATTATGCCTAAAACGTAACAACTGCTCTGCGTGGTCTCCATCTAGCTTTTGGTAACCAGCTTC
>CANBLA010000084.1 GCA_947369305.1 uncultured Clostridia bacterium | reverse complement strand
ACTTAAATATTTCGACATATCAAATAATAAACTGGTTCTTCGTATTTCATGAATACCATGTTGAATAAAATGTTCAAATATTCGCTTATAGTCCGTTCCAAATATTCTTTGGACATCTGGATTAAGCAATTTATAATACATTGGATCATAAATGAAAGATGCTGTTCTTCCTTCTCTAATTCCATACTGCAACCAGTGAATACGGAGTGTATTTTGATTTGTACCTATAGCTTTTCTTACATCTAAATTACATGATGCATATAAATTAGCATCAAATACAACGCTTTCTGTAAAAGTATCTAATGCAGCAATTCTTCCTTCTACTCTTCCTGTGTTTAGATAATGTTCCATTAACTGTATAGAATTTGAACTCGTCAAATCTGGATAATAGTAACGATAGAAAGTTCCATCAAATTCTTCTGAGCTTCTTCTATATTCTTGACAACCATAATTTGCAAAATGGTTATAAGCAGATAAATAATCATTTCCAAAAGCTTTTTGTAAATCTGGATTAGTATCTACATAATATTTCAGCTGAAATGTTGGTGAGGATGGTCTTCCTTCTTTAATTCCATAAGCAATAAAGTGAGAAACTAATAGCTGCTCATCATAGCCATAAGCCACTTTTAAATCTGGATTTTTGTCTGCATAATATTGAATATCTAAAATATATTTTGGTATTGTATTTTTAAAAGCTTGTGAAATTCCAGAGCGAATAACATATCCATAAGTTCCATCTGTGTTAGTTACAATAGTATCCCAATAATTTCCATCTGAAGATTTTTTAGTTGCTCTATTTAATACTCTAATTTCTTCGCCTTTATTCAAATAACTAATAATTCTACTACTATTTGGTGATGCTCTTACTGCTAAACGATTGGTCAAAACAGTCGCATCTTCTAATTCGACTTGATTATTTTCATTTGGATTTGGCCTTGCACAAGCATTGGTTGGCATATTTTCATAAAGTGGTATGATAAAAGTATGGTTAACACTTGAAATCGTTCCTGTTGTTGTATAATACTTTTTTAATAATTGAGCACTCGTTTGTGCGCCCATGATGTCTTGTTGATATTGATGAGAAAATAATGAGTTTGTATTAACTACATTAAATCTTTGGTAATATAGTGTATTTTGTCCTTTTCCAATGTATTGCGATTTATAATATTCAGAACCACCCAAAATAGATTTTTCAACAGAATTCCAGCCTTTGTTTTGTGCATATTTTAAACCATTCGTAATAACAGTACTTGTACCATTTCCGTAAGCTCCTACATTAAAGAAATTATAGTAACCAACATATTGTCCATTATATCCACTACCTGTTACCAATGGTGATGTTCCTCTTCCTTGTTCATTAATAATTTTAGCTAGAATTGAATACCCATTCATTTGATACGTAGAACTTGCTTTTACAATAGCATTAATTGCTGTTGGATTATTGATATAAGTATACGAACCATATTGACTATTGATGACAGTTTGTATATTGCTACTTGACACATCCGCCGTCTCTAAATTTTTAAATTGATAAACACTTGTCTCATCTAAAGAATTTCTCGGATCCATCATATATTTAATTGCGTCCACAGAAGCACAATACCAACCCGTATCATAGGTTTTTGAACCACAGATTGGGCAATGCCATTTTCCTTTATAATTATTTTTGGCCTGAAATAAGTTTTTAGGCGACCTTCCATGTCCTTGATATTCCATAGTAATGGCTTCTGTCCAATCAATTCCTGTATAATATACTTGAAAATGATAGTTTCCATATTTTCTTTGTAAACTTTGTATCATTGATTTTATACCGGGATATTTACTTTCATTAATTCCATTAATATCTGAACTTAAATTAGCTCCATTAGAAATATGATTTCCTGCTAATATTAGGCATATAGTTAATATAAAAATGATGCCTATTTTTATGGATTTGTTAGATTTCATGGTAATTCCTCCTTGTCTTTAACATCCAATAAAATTATATATTCTTTGTTCCTAAAAGTCAACAAAATATGACAAAATTACGATATTTTTCTATTTAGTATAACCAAAAAATAGAGAAATACAAATAATTTCTCTATTTTTTTAATATGAAACAGATAATTCGGCTTTAGGACATCAAATCTTTGCTATTTCTGTTTTAAAGAAGATTATACTCCTTGAATTACAACGCATTATGAATGCATCTTATCATTTTGAGTAGTCGAGAAAAAATTTTTAGGTTTACTACTTCCCATAGTACAAAATGATACTAGATTATCTATATATTGTTTACTTCTTTTCACTATAAAAAGAAAACTGTAGCACAATACAATGTCGCACTACAGTTCCCTTTTTGCGGTTAATGAAAAATATTAAATGTAGTTTGCCAGTCGAGCCTTTGCCAATGCAATAAACGTATTAGCATCCTTAATCTCGCCTTCATCCATCAAGCTTTTTACCTCATCCTTAGGAATTTCCAAGGTTGTGATAAATTCATCCTTATCAAGTTTCTGTTCATGTTTTCTGTCACATCCCAGTGCAACAAAAACATTTACAGGTTCCTTGATACTGCCCGGATCCTGATAATGCTTACCAAGATATTTGACTTCAACTGGAACATATCCTGTCTCTTCGACCAGTTCTCTCATAGCGGTCTGAGCAGAATTCTCATTGTCTTCTGCATATCCTGCTGGAACTTCAATAAGAGAGCCTTCCGCTGACAAAGATATTGGCTGGATTACACAGACAACATTTCCGTCAGCTGTCACAGGTACAACTACTGCTGCCGGTTTCTTTCTTAAAAATTCACGAATAATAACTTCTCCACTCGGAAGCCTGAATTGCTGAGTCATTACTTTGTAAAACTTTCCTCCTTCAGTCGGTTCTGAAAAAGGTACTGCCTTGCAGTTTGCTAACAGTTCATCAATCTTTCTCCGCATAATAATACCTCCTAAAATTTTATAGTAGATTATCAGATAAAGGCACTTAGTACTTAATCTATTTATATTATACTATATTTACATAAAATTGTCAAATTTTTACAAAAAACCATAACTAAAAAGCCACCATACTAGACCCTTTTCTAATACAATGACTTCTATAATGGAGCAGGTAATTCGGTTGTAGGTCCTTACAAGTTCTCTATTTCTGCTTTAAGCAATTCATATATAACAGAGCTACAACGCATTTACAAGGTATTTTTCTTAAATTTTTAGGTAATTTTGACTTAAAACCCTAATTATTTCTCGTATCATACGGAATTTAAGCCATATGCATTTTTAATGCACTTTAAATGCATTACACCTTTTTGAGGATAGAGAAGGAGTTTTGGGAGTGATTACTCCCCGTAGGATAGAATAATATTGTGTTACATATATCTGGCTAATTGTTACCATTTTTTACTTTACTAAATAAATAATAAGTGATTGGTTAATTATGGGGTAAAACGAGCCCAATATGAGCAATTTTCATTTTTTCCTAATTATATTAAATTAGAAATTCCCCCACAATGCAAAATACTTGCATCGTGGAGGATTTGGGTCAATTTTAAATTTTTTTTTTAATTCTTATGGTGGCTTTTGATGAATCTTCCGAAATTTCAAAATACCCATTAAGAATTATTAACATCTGCTCTTTAATCTCTTCATTAATAGAGCATTCAGCTATTTTTAATGCTTTTTTCAAGTTATCTGAAAAACATTCGTGTTTACTGTAAAATCCGCCGTCAGGCACTTTCACACTGAAAAAAAACATGTCAACCGATGGATTATGCATTATGATTTCTTGGACTTTCGTACCGTTGATAAAGCCATATTTAAAAATATCCATGACTTTCTCACTGGCATCCACAGCATCTCCTCGCGATTGTATTGTGTCTTCTAATTTCCGGCTTTTAAGTACCTCTTTGAATTTGTTGTCTAATCTTTCTCTTTCTGTCATATTAATTTCTCCTTTCAATTGACCTTTTTCAAGTCTTAATGTTAATAATATTATTATACAATATCTACATAAAGTTGTCAAATTCGAGTTACAATCAAGATTTCATGACCTATATAACAATGCATAATTTGAACTAAATATTTGAATACTAGTCTTAACAAAAAAGCCATCATACTAGACCATTCTCTAATACAATGACTTATTAAATGGAGCAGGTAATTCGGTTGTAGGTCATTACAAGTTTGCTATTTCTACTTTGAGAAAGCCTATATTACCAGAACTATAACGCATTTACAAGGTATTTTTCCAAAATTTTTAGGTTATTTTGACTTAAAACCCTAATTATTTCTCGTATCATGCGGAATTTAAGTCATATGCATTTTGTATGCATCACGAATGTATTCTATAATTTTGAGTGGTAGAAAAGGATTTTTGATTTGGTTACTCCCCATACGATTGATTATCTATATTGAGGTTAATTGTTACTAACTAAATGAATAATAAGTAGTCGGTTAGTTATGGGGTAAAATGAGCAAAATAAGAACAAAAAATTTTAAATTTTTTCCTCAATAAACAGAAAAGGTAAGCCAATTACTGACTTACCTTTTCTGCCTAACATATAACTATCTTTGAAAATTCATTGCATCATTGTTCAAGTAACAAGTCTACAAGCCTGTCTATTTCCGCTGCCTTACTGGACTGGAACAATTTGGCTTTCTCTGACATGTACCACCTCTTATACTCGCCCTCAAAGGTCTTGTCTAAATACCTCAGCCAAGCATTCTCCAATTCTTTGCTTATAAACGGATACATACGGTCATCCATAAGAAACAAACTTACATGGGCATTGAAGAATCGGCTGCAATAATGGACTTCTATTGCCTCCTCACCTCTGCAACTTGCAAAAAGCTCAATTTGTCTCTTATTGTTTGGAAGTTCTGGATGAAAATCTGCTTCAATCAGATAATCCCGAATAAATTGATCCACCTGTTTTTTTGTCAATTGTCCCACAAAC
>CANBLA010000083.1 GCA_947369305.1 uncultured Clostridia bacterium | reverse complement strand
AGCGTGTCTGTAAAAGTACTTCCTATAAAAAGGATTCATCTGGAACAGACAATTGACAGTTTAACAGAAGGTAGTAATTTTAGTGAGATTGAAGCAGCGATTAGGAAGGCCACAATCATTAAAGCTCACTATAGTGGAGGAGTAAAAAAGGTACTGAATACTTATACAGTAACGGCTGCTCCAAAAGTAACAGGAAAAAGTTATCTTGTTACGTTCAAATGTGGAAAGTTTTCTATTACGCGTTCCATACCTGTTGTTAAAAAACCAACTCCTACGCCAGTTCCTGTAAAAAAAGTAGAGGTTTCTGCATCTGTAGAAGGCGAAGGGACAGCGTTTGTTAATGGAAAAAACATTGATAAGGTAGATACTGGATCAGAAGTAACTTTTAAGGCGGTAGCCAAAGAAGGATATGAATTCAAATACTGGAAACGTGGCAATAAAATTGAGAGTACAGAAAGTACCTACAAAGTGATTGCAAATGAGAATATGGCACTTGTTGCTGTGTTCGAGAAGGTTGAAGAGCCTGTGCCTGAAACAGCAGAAATTTCTGCATCTGCAGAAGGTGAAGGAACTGCGCTCGTTAACGGCAAAGAGAACGATACAGTCGAACTCGGATCAGAAGTAACCTTTGAGGCGGTAGCCAAAGAAGGATATGAATTCAAATACTGGAAACGTGGCAATAAAATTGAGAGTACAGAAAGTACCTACAAAGTGATTGCAAATGAGAATATGGCACTTGTTGCTGTGTTCGAGAAAATCGAAAGAACGCTTACGTTAAAAAACACTTCGACAAGCACAGTTACGATGAATGGGACGACTGTTCGTTTTACAGATGGAGTTGCTTCAGAAACTTTTGATTTAAATGCAGCAATTACGCTCCGTGTAAGGGATTCTGATGACGAAAGGTTCACACATTGGGCAAACGAGGAGACAAATGAAATTCTGTCAACAGATAGAACCTATGTTCATATCTTGACAGAAAATATTACAATTATTCCTGTGTTTGAACATGCCCATACAGTAAGAATTGGAGTTGAAGGCGGAAAATGCAAAGCTACGTTTGCAGATGAAGAATTACTCTTTGTAAACGATGTAGCTGAAGTAAAAATAGTTGCTGGCAGATATCCTTTGGATATTGTACCTGGTGACGATTTTAACTTCGTAGGTGCTGTTGATGAAACAGGAAAAACTTTGACGACAAATTTATTGTCCGAACTGCCGGTTACAGGAAATATGAATATAACCTTGAAGTTTTCAGAAAAAGAAAAATTTGTCAAAGTCACTTACCAGAACAAAGATGGACAGATTTATTTGAGCGATAGCGTTGCGATTGGAGAATCTATGGCTCCTCCAACGGACAATATGCAAAGGCCAAATCAGCAATTTGTTGGCTGGATTCTGGACGATGTATTATATTCAGGAACATTAGCTTCATCTGAATTTTTGGATGAAGAAGGAAATTCTCTGGATGATGCAATTAAAAGGAAAACAGCAGCAAGAGAGAACGTAACAATTTTTTCTCAGTACGTTGAAGAAGAGAAAAAAACATTCACAGTAACGACTTTACCCGGTGGAGTCGTACGTAAATACGGTGACGAAACTGAAGGTACAACAACGTTAGAGGTAGAAGACGGAACTAGGATAGAGTTGATTGCTGCTGATATCTTAGACGGAAAGAATTTTAGCGGTTGGTTCAATGCTACAACAGGTACACTTATTGCTCAAACAGCAACATATGATAAGTATACTGTTCATTCAGACGTTACATTTGAAGCACGGTATAGTGAAGAGCCTATCAAGCCAGAGCCCAGAGTATTCTTTTATGGCAACAAAATCGAAATTGGTGCAGACAAATATAATGTTTACATTGCAAATGAGTTACCGGAAGGATATACCAAAATCGAGTGGGGTATCATGTTTACTCCAAACGGTTCGGATGGTATCTCCGATGAAATGATGGTTCTTGAAAATGTTGATAATGTCAATATAAAAAGAGCCAACGTGGATAACAGTAAAGTTTCCATGACAATTTCGTCTAAATTGCCGGCTACTTCAATGAAGAAAAAATTCCGTATTTATGCGGAAGTCGAGAGCGCAACAGGAACAGAGATTATTTACAGTGAAGAAGTTCTCGAAGCCCAGTTTTAAAGTTTCATATAATCGCAAGAGCGCAGGATTTCCTGCGCTTTTTGTTTTTATGTAAAATTTATCCATTAATTTATAAAAAAGGGATTGACAAATAGAATCATCTTTGCTATAATATTATTAAGGTATTATAAAATTAGGAAAGTGGAGGTAAATAATGGATAATATAGATAGTTTAAATGACAGTATCATAGAAGAAAATATCGAACAATACGATAATGTACTAGCAGATGTTACTACTTTTTCAGCAAAAGCAGCAACTGACTCTTCTAGTATAGATGGAAATACTGGTATTGATATGTAGAATTTATTAATTTGATAAATCGGAAAAACTCGAGACGGAGTAGAGCTCTGTCTCGAGTTTTTTTATGAGGAGAAACCTATGAAATATAAAATAGCAGATATAATAGTAGAGTTTGAAGCTAAGTACAGTATTTTAGAAAATAGAGCTGAGAAATATTTCTTTAAAGGAAATGCAGATTCTTCCTTTAAAATTTGTGTGAGTGATAAAGCAATTCAAGAAGAAATTGTCGCAACACCTTCTCTCAATTTAGAATTTTCAGAATATATGTTAGTTGGTTCAAAATTTTATCGTGAATTATTAAACCATAATGGCTGTCTTTTGCATGCTTCAGCGATTGTTGTAGAGGACAGAGCCTATCTTTTTTCGGCAGATTGTGGAACGGGAAAATCAACACATACATCACTATGGATGAAATATTTGGCGGATAAAAAGCCTTATATTTTAAATGATGATAAACCTGCTATTCGTCTTATGGAAGATGGAATTTATGCCTATGGAACACCGTTTTCGGGAAAACACGATTTAAGTGAAAATAAAAAAGTTAAATTAAACGCGATTTGCTTTTTGGAACAGGCAAAAACAAATTTTATTAGAAAGTTAGAACCCAAAGAAGCTATTACTTTATTTTTAGAACAAACTATCCGAAAACTAAAAGAAGATGAAATGTTAAAACTTTTGGATTTATTGGAGATTTTGTTAAAAGAAATTCCTATGTATAAATTATATTGTAATATGAGCAAAGAAGCTGTACAATTGTCTTATACAACTATGAAAGGAGAACTTACAAATGAAAGTTAAAGAAGGATTTATTTTAAGAGAAATTGCTGATACCATTGTGGTTGTGCCAACAGGGAAGGCAGTAGCAGAATTTCAAGGAATGATTACTTTGAGTAAGTCTGCTAAATTTGTTTGGGAGCTATTACAAGAAGATATAACGTTGGAAGAAATTGCTAATCAATTGGTAGAAAAATATAAAATTGATTTTCAAAGAGCTAAAGATGATGCGCAAGGCTTTATTAACAAATTAAAAGATGCCAAAGTAATTGAGGAATAGATAAAAAAGAAAGGAAAAATCAAGTTGAAAGATTTAAAAACACTAAGATGGATTTTTAGCAAAACAAAATCACAAAGCTTTAATTTTATCTTACTAAATTTAATTAATATTGTTTATTCTGCACTTAGTATTTATTTAATTTTGATATCTAAGTATGTAATTGATGCAGCAGCCTCACAATCGATTTTAGAGCTAAAAAAATACATTGTGAGGTTAATTATTATATCTCTTACAGAAATTGCCTTAAAAGCCATTTTAAGCTCAATTGACGCAGTTACTCGTGCCAAGTTAGAAATTCATTTTAAACAAGATGTTTTGCATACAATTTTAAAAAGAAATTATGAAAAAATTTCTAAATTTCATAGTGGAGATTTAATGACACGAATTGTTTCTGATGTGAATTTGATTATCGACACTTTGATAGCTTTAGTACCAAATATTTTATCCATGTTAACAAAATTAATTTGTGCAGTTATATTATTGTTTCAAATTAGTCAAGAGTTTGTTGTTATTTTATTAATTGGTGGATTTATTTTATTTATAATTGTTAATTTGTTTAAACCATATTTGAAGAATATTCATAAAAAAGTACAGACTGCAAGTTCTAATGTACGTTTATTTTTTAAGGAAGTATTTGAGAATTTAATTGTGATTAAAATTTTTGAGGCAGAAGATGTGATTTCCGAAAAATCAAGACAATTGCAAAATATGAGATATGATATTCAAATGAAACGTAGAAGCATATCGATTGCATCAGGAACAGGATTTAATATGATTTTTCGCATTACCTATTTGTATGCTTTGATTTGGAGTACACATGAGTTATATTGGCAAAATATTACAGTTGGTGGTTTGACATCTATTGTACAATTAATTGCGCAGGTTCAAGCACCAATTATTGGACTTTCTAGGTCATTTCAGAGCTTGTTTAGTATGATAGGTTCTGCTGAAAGAATTATGGAACTTGAAACTATTGAGGAAGATAAAATCTTACAAAGATTTCAAGCAAGTAGCTTGTATGAAAATGTGAAGAGTATTGCTATTAAAGGGGTTAGTTTTACCTATAAAAATAGGAAGATTTTTGATCAAGTTGACTTTGAAGTAAAAAAAGGCGAAATTGTTGCTATTTATGGTGAATCTGGTATTGGGAAAAGTACTCTTTTGAAACTTATTTTGGGAATTATTCAAAAAGATTCTGGTGATATTTTCTTTGAGCTCAAAGATGGATCTGTACAAAAAATAAGTAATGATACAAGAAATATGTTTGCTTATGTGCCACAAGGCAAATTTATTTTGAGTGGAACTATTCGAGAAAATATTACATTCGTCAATCCAAATATTTCTCAAAAAGCTCTGCAAGAGGCACTAGAAGTTAGTAATTGTAAATCGTTTTTGAATGATTTGCCGAATGGTTTGGATACAGAAATAGGCGAGAGGGGAAATGGTTTATCAGAAGGACAACTTCAGAGAT
>CANBLA010000082.1 GCA_947369305.1 uncultured Clostridia bacterium | reverse complement strand
ATGAGAGAAAATGGTGTAGAATGGATTTTTATAAGTGGCGTGGATAATATTTTGGCAAATTTAGTTGACCCATTATTGATTGGAATGTCTATTTCAAATAAGGTTTACAGTGCGGTAAAATCGGTTGAAAAAATTGACCCAAAAGAAAAAGTTGGTGTTATTTGTAAGAAAAATGGAAGAGTTGGCGTTATTGAATATACGGAAATATCAAGTGAAATGGCAAATTTGAGAGATGATTATGGGTCTTTGGTTTATGGTGATTCAAATGTGATTATGCAATTGTTTAATATCAAAGCTTTAGAAAAGGTTATGAATTTGGAATTACCTTATCACACAGCGGTGAAAAAGGCAAATTATATTGACAAAGATGGAAAATTAATTGTAAGCGATAAACCAAATGCTTATAAATTTGAAATGTTTATTTTTGATGCTTTTGAAATGTTAAATGATGTGCTTATTTTGAGAGTAAAAAGAGAAGAAGAATTTGCGCCAATTAAAAATGCAGAAGGCGTGGATAGTCCTGAAACAGCAAGAAAATTATATACCGACTTTTTCTCAAAATTAAATTACATGAAAAAATACAGCCAATGGTGCACAAATCCAGCATTTGACGAAGAAACACGTCATGAACTATTATTGATTGCTGGTGATGAAGAAGAAATCAAAGATAGATTTTATAAAGACTTAGAGTTTGGAACAGCAGGTTTAAGAGGAGTCATTGGCAATGGAACCAATCGAATGAATGTCTATACGGTTACCAAAGCAACACAAGGTTTGGCAAATTTTATTTTAAGAGAAGGGAGCGAAAACAAAGGTGTTGCCATTTCGTATGATTCGAGAAGAATGTCAAAAGAATTTGCAATTGAAACGGCGCTTTGTATGAATGCAAATGGAATTAAAACGTATATTTTTGATGAGATTAAGCCTGTGCCAGAATTATCATTTGCTGTAAGAGAACTTGGATGTACGGCAGGAATTATGATTACAGCCAGTCATAATCCACCAGAATATAATGGATATAAAGTTTATTGGGATGATGGAGCACAAATTGTGGCACCAAAAGATAAAGAAATTATTGAAGAAGTTAATAATGTAACGGATTATTCATTGGTAAAAAGAATGCCTTATGAAGAGGCTCAAAATACGGGGCTATACAATATCATAGGAAGTGCGATGGATACGTTGTATTTGAAAGCAATCAAGAAACAAGTTTTAAATCCAGAAGTTATTAAGGAAGTTGAAAAAGATTTAAATATTGTTTATACGCCGTTGCACGGAACGGGAAATAAGCCAGTACAAAGGGTTTTGGCAGAGTTAGGATTGACCAATGTTTTTGTCGTTCCAGAACAAGAATTGCCAAATGGAAACTTTCCAACAGTAGAGTATCCGAATCCAGAAGATCCGAAAGCGTTTGCTTTGGCTTTGAAATTAGCGAAAAAAGTGGATGCAGATGTTGTGCTAGCAACAGATCCTGATGCTGACCGATTGGGAGTATTTTCAAAAGACTCAAAAACAGGAGAATATGTTTCATTTACTGGAAACATGTCAGCTTTGTTAATTGCAGAGTATGTGTTATCACAAAGAAAAGAGAAGAATTTAATGCCGAAAAATCCAGCTTTTGTGTCTACCATTGTTTCTTCTAATCTGGCAGGCGCAATTGCAAAAGAATATGGCATGCATTTTGTGGAAACATTGACAGGATTTAAATTTATTGGTGAGCAAATTCGAAATTTTGAAACAACAGGGAAACATGAATATGTTTTTGGATTTGAAGAAAGTTATGGTTGTTTAGTTGGAACACACGCTAGAGATAAAGACGGAATTACCGCAGTTATGATGCTTTGCGAAGCGGCAGCTTTTTATAAAAAACAAGGTTTGACTTTATGGGATCAGATGTTAAATATTTATAAAAAATATGGATTTTATAAAGAAGAAACAGTCATGATTACACTAAAAGGTGCTGATGGAGCTGTGAAAATTAAAGAGATAATGGATTCAATACGAAGCAATCCACCAAAGGAAATCGGTGGTTACAAAGTTTTAGAAGTAAGAGATTACAAAACAGGAGTAACGGTTGATATGAAAACTGGAAAAGAAGGTAAGACGGGACTTCCAATATCAAATGTTTTGTATTATGCGATGGAAAATGATGTGTGGTGCTGTGTGCGCCCTTCCGGAACAGAGCCAAAAATCAAGTTTTATATGGGAGTGAAGGGCAAGACAATGGAAGAGGCAGATGCAGAGTTGGCAAAGTTAAAAAAAGATATGATGAATTTGGCAGAAAAATAGAAAGAAAGCATGGCTTAGGAGCCATGCTTTTTTGTGTAATTACACATTTTCTAAGGGATAACCACATATTTCAAATAGAGTCGTTAATTCCAGATTTGGAATTGCAGTTAAAGCCTTTAATGTTCTTTTTGTAGGTTTTGTTACTTTCCCACACTCAATATAGGATAGTTCAATTCGACTTATCCCGCATAATTCTGCGGCAATTTCTTGAAAAAGCAAAGCATTAACGCGTGCTGTTTTTACAATTGTTGCCAAAGATTGTTGAGTATTGAGAGTGTAACCCGCAATTGATGTCAATGTGTTGGCTTCTAAATTTAAAACATTTTCAAGTGATATTAGCATAGTAGGCAAAGGTTTTTCTATTTTTACTCGCTCTAGCAGGCTTATATATTGCTGTGATGTTCCACACTTAGAGGCTAAACCTCGTTGAGAAAGTTTAGCCTTTTTTCGTGTTTCTCTTAGAAAATTAGCTAAGTTTTTGTTCATTTATACCAACTCCATTCTGAATAGCCAGCTTTGGCTAATAAGATAGATAAATTACAATTTGAACAAACAGAGAATTTTTCTAAAAATTCTTTTTGGGGCTTTTTGGTTATACCTCTTTCTATTTGAGATAAGGAAGATTGTGATATTTCACAAATTATCGCACACTCAAATTGAGATAGACTTGCACGAACTCTCAGATTTTTTATTAAAGAACCAATATCTTTTACTTCATCAGAATATATATAACCAGCAGCTTGATTTAATATACTAACATCTAAATCTAAAGCAGAGGCTATTTTTCTTAGAGTTGCAAAATAAGGTGTGATGGACTTTGAAAATTCTATATTAGATAATTCTGTGACATTTATATTACATTTTTGTGCCAAGGCTTTTTTTGAAAGACCTTTCTTGAGACGAGCAATTATCACAATTTTTGCCAACTCACTCATATCATTACTGAAATGAGGAGTTAATATTAAAGTTTCCATTAAATCTAAATCCAAGTGCATTGCTAATTTTGCAACAGTTGTGTCTCGCGGTATAACTTTATCCTCTTCAACTTTTTTTAGATTTTGAACGGATGTATTACAAAGAAGAGCCAGATGGTGCTGACTTAATCCTTTACTTTCCCGTGCTTTTTTAACGACTTCTCCAAATGTTTTATTCATTTTATCCCTCCTAATTATTTTATGTATTAATTATACTACAATTTACATAAAATGTCAAATGATTAATGGATTAGTCAACAAAGAGCATAAGTCAAACTTTTACCAATATAATTTATAAGGAGGTTTAATATGTTAGAAAAGATAAATTTACCGTATAACTTAAATGCCTTAGAGCCATTTTATAGTCAAGAAACACTTAATATTCATTATAATACTTTGTATTCAGCTTATATTGATAACACAAATAAAGTGGAAGAAAAATTAAAACAGGCAAGAAAAAAGAATGATTTTGAGAGTATAAAATGTTTGGAAAAGGAGCTATCGTTTCAAGGTTCAGGAGTTATTTTACATGAATTATTTTTTACCAATATGGGACCTGCAACGCAAAGTAGACCAAGTATGCAATTGTTGAATCAAATTAATCAAGATTTTGGGACATTTCCAAATTTCAAAAGTCAATTTACAGCAAGTAGCAAAGTGGTTGAGGCATCTCGGGTGGAATTTGCTTGTGTGGGTGCCAAAATGGAAAAAATTGGAGATTTTGCAATGTGAAAAACACCAAAATTTAACGCTTTGGGGATGTGTGCCGTTGCTTGTACTGGATATGTGGGAACATTCATACTTTTTGCAGTATAAGGCAAATCGTGCGGATTATGTAAGTAGTTTTTGGAATATTGTGAATTGGAATGTGGTTAGTAAAAGATTTGGAGAAATTGTGTAAAATTAAAATAAACGGCAGAATATAAATTACAATTCTGCCATTTATTATTTTACTGAATACCTGCTTTCTTAAGCGCAAGTTGAATGGTGTTATATCCACCATGACATGAATGAATCGATTTAGAACGTTCTGAGCGGATTCGGTTTAATGCTTCTGTAGGACTTTCCAAAGCACAACAGCCCACAAAATTTGGATCTTTCCAACCAGTGCATTCTCTGCTATTTGCAGTTAATGTTCTTCCAGCCCGTTCACAAGGGATACCACATTCGTAACAAATTTTTCTAGTCATAGAAAGCCTCCTTTTCTCGTAGTGAGAGTTGAATAAGATATTATGTTATATTTTAGTACATTATATCATATGTTGCAAAAAAAGTCAATACTTTATGAAAACTACAAAATGCTAACTTGACATTCCCTAAGTTTAATGATATATTAAAATTCTACAAAGTAAGAAGGGAAGAAAAATGAGAAACGGAAGAAGTGCGAAGAATTTAAAAGAATTAATAGTACTATCAGTGATATTACTTATTGTAGGTATTATTATGGGAATTTTAAATTTAGGACAAATAAACGACAGAGTTGCAGAATTAACAGGTGAAGAAAAGGAAAGTTTGGAAAGTTTCAATACAATCGACTCTCAAACAATTCTTGCAACCTATACACCAAGAAGAGAAGTAGCAAGCGACGAGGTCGTTTCAAGATATGCTAGAGCACGTCAGAGAGAATTATACAATTCAATTGATGAGATTATGATTTCAAAAGATATGGATTTAACAGTTAGATGTAATGTTTCAAGAGAAGATTTTGTTACACTAATGGCTGGTGTTAGAGCGGA
>CANBLA010000081.1 GCA_947369305.1 uncultured Clostridia bacterium | reverse complement strand
GAATTAAAACCAACGGTGATTATTGCTATTTCAATTCCAGTCAGCCTTGTATTTGCTATTAGTATGATGTATTTTACGGGGATTACGATTAATATTATGTCGTTGTCTGGTTTGGCTTTAGGAGTTGGAATGTTGGTGGATAACTCCATTGTTGTGATTGAAAATATTTATCGTTTACGAAAAGAAGGAAAAAATACGAAAGAAGCTTCAATTGAAGGTGCTAAAAAAGTGACTGGTGCGATTATTGCGTCTACTTTAACAACAGTTTGCGTATTTTTACCGATTGTGTTTGTGCAAGGAATGTCAAGACAATTGTTTGAAGATATTGGGCTGACGATTGCGTATTCGTTAATTGCTAGTTTAATCGTTGCGCTAACGGTTGTGCCAGCAATGGCTTCGAAAATGTTTGGTAAAGTAACGGAAAAAGAAAATAAATTTATTATGAAAGTTAGTCAAATGTATTCGAAATTGTTAGGCGGAGCTTTGAAATTTAAGGCAGTTATTATTATTTTGGTAATTGTTTTGTTGGGAACTAGTGTTTATTTGATGACGAAAATGGATATTGAATTTATTCCAAATGTAGCAAGTGATGAAATGTCAATTTCGCTTACAATGCCTAAAAATACTACAACAGAAGAAATGAGAAAAGTTTCTGATACGGTAATGGAAAGAATTTTAAGCATAAGCGATATAGATAAAGTAGGTGCCATTGACAACGCAAGTGTTAGTATGATGGGAGGTTCCAGTTCTTCAGGCACAAGCATGTATATTTTGCTTGGGGAAGAAAGAACGATGACAAGTGACGAAATTGAGAGTAAAATCAAAGAATTAACTGCAGATTTGAACTGCGAATTAGAAATTAGCACATCCAATATGGATATGTCTGCCATGATGGCATCTGGAATTTCACTAAAAATAACAGGAAATAATTTGGATACACTCAAAGAAATTGCAACCGATGTTGAGAATAAATTAAAAAGTATTGATGGAATTGCTGAAGTAGAAGGCATAACAGAAAATTCTGCCAAAGAACAAAGAATTAAGGTAGATAAAAACAAAGCCATGAAATATGGCTTGACGATTGCGCAAGTCTATGGAACGATTTCTAGTGAAATCAAAACTGAGTTAGAAGGAACGAAAATTGAGATTGACAACAAAGAATATCAAGTCATTCTTCAAAAATCGGATGCAGATGTTGTGAATATGGATAATTTAATGAATATCGAATTAGAAGGAAAGCACAATAATGAAGAAACGACGCTTCGTTTATCGGAGATTGCAAGTGTTCAAGAAACAACAGGTTTGGAAAGTATCACAAGAGAAAAAAATAATCGTTATGTAACGGTTACCGCTCATGTAAAAGATGATGCAAGCATGACGCAAGTAAGTAGAGAAGTGGAAAATAACTTTAAAAATTATGAAGCGCCAGAAGGCTATCGTGTTGAAATTGAAGGTGAGATGAATAGCACCATGGAATACGTAGGAGATTTGCTGTTGATGATTGCAGTTGCGATATTGTTCATTTATTTGATTATGGTTGCACAATTTCAATCGTTTAAATTGCCGTTTATTGTTATGTTTACAATGCCATTAGCTTTTACTGGAGGAATTTTTGGATTGTTTATGACAGGCACACCAATTAGCATTATTGCGATTTTGGGCTTTTTGGTTTTGGCAGGTATAGTTGTTAATAATGGAATTGTGTTTATTGATTGTGTGAATCAGTTGGTGGAAGAAGGAATGGAGCGAGTAGAAGCCATTCAATTGACTGGAAAATTGCGTTTAAGACCAATTTTAATGACAGCCTTAACGACCATTTTAGGTTTATTATCCATGGCGCTAGGAATTGGCGAAGGAAGTGAAATGACACAACCTTTGGGAATTGTTGCCATTGGCGGTTTGGTGTATGCGACTTTGCTTACGTTGTTTTTGGTGCCTGTGTTGTATGATTTGTTTTGTAGGAAGAAGAAGGTAAAGAACGCAAAATAAAATGAAAATGGGTAGTAGAAACTACCTGTTTTTTTGTCAAAAATAAAAATATCTGTTTACAATAACCAATTTTTGGTATATAATAGATAAAATAAACAAAGAGGAGTGATTTTATGGACGAAACACAAAATGAAGAATTAGAATTAAATCGATTGATGCAAATCAGAAAAGATAAACTAAAAGAATTGCAAGAAGCAGGAAAAGACCCTTTTCAAATTACCAAATACGATCGAACAGAGCTTAGCAAGCAAATTAAAGACAATTATGCGGATTTTGAAAATAAAGATGTTTCTGTGGCAGGAAGAATTATGGCAAAAAGAATTATGGGAAAGGCTTCTTTTTGTACCATTCAAGATAGTACGGGAAAAATCCAAAGTTATGTGAGCATTAATGATTTAGGAGAAGAAAGTTATAAGGCATTTAAAACGTATGATATTGGGGATATTATTGGGTTAAAAGGTTTTGTATTTAAGACAAAAACGGAGGAGATTTCGATTCATGCCAAAGAAGTTGTTTTGCTTGCCAAGGCTTTGAGAGATTTGCCTGAAAAATTTCATGGTTTGAAAGATACGGAACTTCGTTATCGTCAAAGATATGTGGATTTAATTGTCAATCCAGAAGTAAAAGATACGTTTGAGATGAGAAGTAAAATCATCAAAGAAATGAGAAACTTTTTGGATGCAAGAAATTATATGGAAGTGGAAACGCCTTCTTTGAGCACGATTGCTGGTGGTGCGACTGCGAAACCATTTGAAACGTATCATAATGCTTTGAATTTAGATATGTATTTAAGAATTGCACCAGAGTTATATTTGAAAAGATTGATTGTTGGTGGATTTGATCGTGTTTATGAAATCGGAAAGAACTTTCGAAATGAAGGAATTGATATTCGCCATAATCCAGAATTTACTTCAATGGAATTGTATGCTGCTTACCAAGATTATAACGATATGATGGATTTGGTAGAAGAAATGTTTCAAACCATTGCTGAAAAACTGTTAAATACAACCAAGATTTCTTATCAAGGCACACAAATTGATTTAGGGACGAAGTGGAAAAGGATTAGCATGATAGATAGCATAAAAGAAGTAACTGGAATTGACTTTAATACAATCAATTCTGATGAAGAAGCACTTACGATTGCCAAAGAAAAAGGCATTGAAATGGAAAAAAGCAAGCAAACAAGAGGGTATGTGATCAATGAGTTCTTTGAAGAATTTGTGGAAGAAACATTGATTCAGCCAACGTTTATTTACGATTATCCGATTGAAGTATCTCCACTTACCAAAAAGAAACCATCTGATGGACGTTTAACTGAACGATTTGAGTTTTTTATTGATAAGCGCGAATATGGAAATGCTTATTCCGAATTAAATGACCCAATTGATCAGTACGAGCGCTTTTTGGCACAAGTCAAACAACGTGAAGCAGGCGACGACGAAGCCAACATGATGGATGAGGATTTTGTGCATAGCTTAGAGTATGGTTTGCCACCAACAGGCGGTTTGGGAATTGGTGTAGACAGAATGATTATGTTGTTTACGGATCGTGCGTCGATTCGAGATGTGTTGTTGTTTCCAACGATGAAACCAGTTTCATAATGATATTTTGTATGAGATAGGAGAAAAATATGAAAATATCAATTAATACGATGCAGAAATTGTCCAAAATAAAAAATTCAGTCTATGACGCTTTGAAAATAGAATATTTGTATCATTCGAATAAACTAGAAGGCAGTACATTTAGTATACAACAATTAAATATTCTTTTAGAAGAAAATATAGTAACAGGAGAACATTCCATTGATGATGTACAAGAAACGATTAACTCCTTAGAATTGTTTGATTTTGTGGTTAATACATTAAGGGAACCATTAACAGCAAGGTTAGTAAGAGAATATCATTCTGTTTTAAAAAAGAATACAAGTGACGAAAAATATGGTTTATCGGGAGTGTATAAAAAAATTCCAAATCAATTAAGAAGTGTAGATATTGAATTAGCACAGCCATATGAAGTTACTGAATTAATGGAAACCTTATTAAAAGATAAAATAGAAAGTTTGTCTAATATAGCGGATTTTCACCAAAAATTTGAACAAATTCATCCTTTTCAAGATGGAAATGGAAGGATAGGAAGATTCATTATGTTAAGACAATGCATTGAAAATTCAATTGATTTGGTTGCGATTGATGAGGAATATAATAAAGCGTATAGAAATGCTTTATATGAAGTGCAAACAATGGGAAATGTAGATAAATTAGTTCAAGTATTACAAAAATGTCAAGCAAGACTGGATGAAAAAATGTGTAATCATAAAGAAGCAATAAGGCAAGTATCAGAAGAGGAAGATGAATAGAGAGGAAGGATTTCAAGAAGAGCTAAACACACAATCATCAAAACAAGATAACAAAATAATTCATCAAAATTAGATAACAAAAGATTGTGAAAAAATTGAAATAATATGAAAAATGTGCTATAATAATATTATTATAACAATATATTTTGTTATGGTATAATCAAAGCACATTTTTTAGTGTTTTTGGTTATATTGGATATAGGTGTCACTTGCTCCTAATAATTTAGGAGGTATAACAAAGTGAACTTCTATTCCTCAGAAGAAATTATCATATTACAGGAGGTAGAAAAATGAGGAAAAAAATCTTATTAGTCATGGTTATGGTTGTTTTTGTAGTGCTTGGAGTAAATCGGATTACGGTTGAAGCAGCGAATCCACCAAATCCAAAAATGAAGCGGACGCTGACGGTAAATGCAGGTGAAACTAAAGAGCTTAAGTTGTCTCCTAAAAATGCGTCTAATGTTTGGGAGATTCAGAAGGTAACGTCCTCAAAGAAAAAGATACTGAAAGTTTCAAAAGTAAAGAAAGCTTTATCGATTAAAGTAAATCCTAAAAAACCCGCAACAAAACCTGTTGAAGTTAAAGTATATTTGCGCTTGAAAAAAAGTGCACAGAAAAAGTATGCGGGTAGTAAGATGAAGGTGCTTACTTGTAAAATTAGAGTTATTCCTTCAATTCCCAAAATACCAGATGAGATGACGCTTAA
>CANBLA010000080.1 GCA_947369305.1 uncultured Clostridia bacterium | reverse complement strand
AGATAGGTGCCAGTGACTGGAGTTCAGACGTGTGCTCTTCCGATCTCACCAATTTATTACCCAAGTGGAAAATTTCATATTGGGAATGCGTACACAACGACTTTAGCCGATTGTATCAAAAGATACAAAGCTTTAAGAGGTTATGATGCCTATCTTTTAACAGGTTTGGATGAACATGGTCAAAAAATTCAAAAAGTAGCTGAACAAAATAACAAAACTCCACAAGAACATGTTGATTTTATGGCAGAAGAAGCTAAAAAGTTGTGGAAGTTAATGGATATCGAATATGATGATTTTATTCGCACGACGGAGGAACGTCATGTAAAAGCAGTTGAAAAAATCGTGGAAAAATTCATTGAAAATGCTGATGTATACAAAGGAACTTATGAAGGCTGGTATTGTATGCCTTGTGAGACTTATTTTACGGAGACACAATTGGTGGAGGGGAAATGTCCAGATTGTGGCAGAGAAGTAAAAAAAATGCAAGAAGAATCTTACTTTTTTAATATGAAAAAATATCAAGATAGATTGATAAAATTGTATGAAGAACGTCCAGATTTTGTGCAGCCAGAATTTAGACGAAATGAAATTTTTAATAATTTTATCAAACCAGGTCTAGAAGATTTATGTATCAGTAGAACGACTTTTGATTGGGGAATCAAAATGAAAAACGATCCAAAACATGTTTTGTATGTTTGGGTGGATGCTTTGACCAATTATATTACAGCGCTTGGATATTTTTCAGAAGATGATGCCTTATTCAAAAAATACTGGCCAGCGGATTTGCATATTGTTGCAAAGGATATCATTCGTTTTCATGGAATTTATTGGCCAATTTTCTTGATGGCACTTGGATTGGAACTTCCAAAGCAAATTTATGCGCATGGTTTTATTGTGATGAAAGATGGCAAAATGTCGAAGTCAAAAGGTAATATAATTTATCCAGAGACTTTGATTGAACGATATGGCTTGGATGCTACAAAATACTATTTGTTACGAGAATTGTCTTTTGGACAAGATTCCACTTTTACACCAGAAGGTTTTGTGGAACGTTATAATTTTGATTTGTGTAATGATTTAGGAAATCTTTTAAATCGAACGATCGGTATGATGAATAAATATTTTGATGGTGTTATTCCAACAGAATTTTCTGAAAAGAATGAGCCAGACGAGGCATTAGAAGAATTTTCAAGCAAGCAATGTAGATTGGTAGAACAATTGATGGATGATTTTCATATTAGCAATAGTTTGGTAGAAATTTGGAATCTGATTGCAAGAACCAATAAATACATTGATGAGACAGCACCTTGGGTATTGGCGAAGGAAGAAAAAAGTGAAAAATTAAAATCGGTTATGTTTCATTTAGCGGAAAGTCTGAGAAAAATTGCGATTTTACTTAAAGCTTTTATGCCAGAAACTGCAGAGAAAATTTTTTCGCAATTGGGCTTAGATTTGGAAAATTTAAAAACATGGGATTCTTTAAAATCGTATGATGTAATCCACAGAGGAGCAAAAGTTGTGGAAAAAGGCGAACCGTTATTTATGAGGAAAGATAAGGAAGAAGAAATCGAGTATATAAAAAATGCAATGAAGAAATAGTTATGATAGGGCATAAAGAAGTATTATGTCTCGTAAAAAAATGGAGGAAAATATGGGGAAATTATTTGTAATTGATGGAACTGATGGGAGTGGGAAACAGACGCAATTTGAAAAATTACAAAAACGTTTGACGCAAGATAAAATAAATTATAGGACTGTTTCCTTTCCAAATTATGATAGTTCATCATCGAGTTTGGTAAAAATGTATTTGTCTGGTGAGTTTGGAGACGATCCAAAACAAATTAGTCCCTATATTGCGTCTACTTTTTATGCAGTTGATCGATATGCAACTTATAAAAAAGAGCTTGAAGAATATTATAAAGATGGTGGAATTATATTAGCAGACCGTTATACAACTGCCAATATGGTACATCAAGCTGGAAAAATTGATGACGAAAATGAGAGAGAAAAATTTATTAATTGGTTATTTGATTTAGAATTTAATTTATATGGAATTCCAGAACCAAGCAAAGTATTTTTTCTAAATATGCCACCAGAAAAAGCAGAAGAATTGATAAAAAATAGAGAAAATAAATTTTCTCATACACAGGAAAAAGATATTCATGAAAAGAATCATAAGCATTTAGTTGAAAGTTATCAGGCAGCTTGTAGTGTAGCGGAAAAATATCAGTGGTGTGAAATTAAGTGTATAGAAAATGGTCGTTTAAAAACGATAGAAGAAATACATGAAGAAATTTATGAGGAAGTAAAGAAGGATCTTAATTAGTGAAAAGTAGAATTGGTTTTTTTGGTGGTTGCTTTAATCCAGTAACAAAAGCGCATATTGATTTAATCAAAAGTGTAATGAAACGAGAAGAATTAGAAAAAGTATTTTTTGTACCGATGGGAGATTTGTATGAAAAAAAAGATTTAATTTGTTTAGAGCATCGAATTAAAATGCTTGAATTAGCTCTTCAAAAAGAAACTGGATTTGAAATTTTAGCTATTTCTAACAATGAGAAAAAAATGTATGCAATTGATACTTTTCAAATGATTGACCAACTATTTCCAAAGACGGAAAGATTTTTTATCATGGGAAGTGACAATTATAAAAAAATATTAGAATGGAAAAATGCCAAAAAATTATTGAGAAATTACCATTATATTGTACTTGATAGAGAGATGGGAAATATGAAACAAATTAGTTCTAGTATAGTAAGACAAAAAATTAAGCAAAATGAAAGTATTGATGATTTGGTACCTAAAAAAGTCATTGAATATATAAAACAAAAGAATTTATATAAAAAATAGAGGAAAACAGATGAGAGGAAAAGTTGTTAACTTATGTATTGGCTCCATGAATATTTTATTTGGTTTGTTACTTTCTATATATACAATTTACATACCACAGGAGATACAGGAGCTTACAATTCAAGAATTAAGTGTTACACAAATAATTCTAAAAGCAATTTATATTGTTTTAGTGATTGTTATTGGGATTGATGCATTTGAGTATCATTATAATCGAGACAATAGTAGAATGAAAACAGGTTATTTATTAGGAATTTTTGCGATTAGTTTTGTAATTATAAAAGAACCACTAATTGCTAGTTTTTCAATCATTTCTGGTATAATTGTAATTTTTCAAACTATGAAGGATAATAGTGTAGATATTGATAGTACGACTGCTATTTCGATTGTGGCATTGATTGTTTTGAGCATTGTGACTTTGATTGCTGTTTCTGTTTTGTATAAATCAATTGGGCAATCGATTAAGAGAAAACAAAATGAAGACAACCAAGAGTACACGAGCGATTATTTTAAATATATTACAGAATTAGAAATAGAAGATGTGTATATTAACATCAAAAAAGATGGAAAATATGGATATATTAATCAAAAAGGAGATATTGTAATTGATTTTGTGTATGATTATGCAAGTCCTTTTGTTAATATTACGGCATTTAATAAAGATTTTCAAGTAGCATTGGTTTGCGAGGATAAAACTTCATATATTATTCTGAAAAATCAAAGAAAGGTCATGTCCTACCGAGCCGAATCAGCCAATGATAATTATGAGGCTAAAAGGCAGGAATTGCAAGATATTTATAAAAATACGTTAGGACAAGGCGGGATCATGCAAACTGAAATTGAAAACCAAACAGCTAAGATGCAAAAAGCGCCACGATATGAAGAATTGTCGGATGAATATACGTATCGTTATGACTATAATGACCAATACGATATTATCATAACCCAATCTAATTTAGGATTAGGAGATAAATTTGAATTGGCTAAAAAAGATAATATAAATGTACGAATGAATTTAGATTGTACGAATCTTGATTACGATGAAAATTATGTATATTTATATAGCAATCGAACGATTCCTTTTTTTGATCTTTCAGCAAAAGAGCAAGGGTGGTTTACCAATTATGGTAAAAAAAATATTATGACGGGGAAAGCACAAATTTTAGATTTTATCGATGACAAAATTCTAATTCGAAATTACAATGATAATACAATTTATTTTATTGATGCAAATGGCAACATTTTGTCCGATATTTACACAGATATTTATATTGCAGAAGATGGTTATATTGTAAAAAGCGGAAATGGAAAATATAGAGTGATAAACAAGGAATTTCATAAAATTTTTGAAGAAGAATTCGATATGATAGACCCTTCTTTAGCTCAATATGGGATGTATATTTGTGCTAATACTAATGAAGCGATTAATTTTAATGATTATGGTTTTGCAAAAATGAATTGCAAATTATTAAATTCTCAAGGACAAACAATAATGGAAGGCATACAACAAGTTTATGGAAAATTTTACCAAATTTCAAATGATAAGTCGGTTCCATATGTGACAAGGTACGAAGAATTTTTGAATCATTTAAAAAATCTTGAATTTCATTTTGTTGGAGATAAGTTTTATGAAATATACATGAAATAACAGTTTAAAAAGTAGAAAATTGTCCATAATATAATAAAGGCAAATTGAATTTGCTGTGAGTTAATTTTTAAATTAAGTGGAGGTTGTGTTATGGAAGAAAAAAATCAGAAAATCAATTGTACAGTAGAAAGCTGTAAATATAATGATTGCGATAATAAAATATGTGAATTACAACAAATTCAGGTTGAAGCTTGCACGAATTGTTCGAATGGTAGAGCAAAGGACGAATCTATGTGTGGAAGTTATTGTTGCAAATGTGAATAAATTCTATCCCTACTTCAATATTTTAGGAAGTAGGGATTTTTTTTGATGCATAAAATACATATGTAGTTTAAATATTTACATAAAAAATAATCGACTCGACAAAACATAACAAAAATTGAATACTTATTAAAAATAGTGTCGAAAATAGACGTTCGAAACTTGAAAAAATTGTTTATTTTCTATAGACAACAATATAAATTTGTTGTAAGATAAGAATGTTCAAAAAACACAAGAAAAATTAAAATAATAGGAGGAAAAAAATGGAAGTTTTAAAAATTTCATCAAAATCAAATCCAAATTCAGTTGCAGGAGCAATTGCTGGATTGGTAA
>CANBLA010000079.1 GCA_947369305.1 uncultured Clostridia bacterium | reverse complement strand
GTTTAATTTAACACATCCTTAATCGCTTCCCCAATGATTTTATTTACATCTGCAATCATTACATTAAAACGAACTTCTTTATCAAAGTAATCTTTTACCTTGGGATTTTGTACTAGAATTTTATATAATTCCTGCAATTTGGTCATTTTTTCTTCACTTTGTTTTTCGCCCTGCATAGCTAAAAGTTGTTCTTCATATCGAATTTTTTCGAATTCTTCAACTTGTTCTTTTAAACTTAAATCCACAAATAATTCTTGCTTAATTTGCTTATATTCCATATATTCTCTTGAATTTTTGATGGCTTTGGCTAAATTATTTGCATTATCATATACTTCCATAATTTTCTCCTTTTTTGAATTTTAAACGTGAGGTAAATCCAGATCCTTACTATTTTTAACAATAAATCATATAATCAATTTCTGGAAAAATATCATCTTTTTCAAAAACATCTAATAAATATTTAGCATCTATTTTATCATTTTTGATTTGATAATATAATTTTGTAAAACGACCAATATGCTCTTTTATTGCCTTATGCGCATATTCAACCATCGTTCCATTGGTAATAATAAATAACCAATCACTACTTTGGGCTAAAAGTAATTCTCTAGCACATTGATTTAAAGCTTGTCTGCGAAGTGTATCTCCTTCATTTGGATATAAACTTGCCAATTCACACATTCGATCCCCTGCTTTATGCAAATGACGATGCGCATAATCATTGGTCTGGTTTAACCAAACCTCGCTATATCCATTTGCTCCCCAGCTCGAACGACATGGTGTTGAAACTTGAATATTGGGATGTCTGTCAATGTAATCACTTGGTGTGATTAATTCAAAATTACATTCATCATAATAAATTTTTTTAAATAAAATATACAACCAATAGGGTCCTTCATACCACCAATGTCCGTAAAGTTCTGCATCATAAGGGCATGTAATAATCGGAGGTACTTGCATATAACTTGCCAAATTCTCAATTTGTTTCGTTCTGCAATCCATAAAATGTCCTGCTTGCTTTTCTGCAGAATCCATTGCCCACTGTACATCATAATAATCTTTTTGATCGGTTTTTCCTGTAATTCTATGATATTTAATCCCTGTATTCACACGTACACCGTTACTTGCAATATACGGCTTAATATAATCATAATCTGCTTCATATCCAATATCTCGGTAAAATTCTCGATAATTGAAATCACCAGGATAACCTGAAATTGAGCTCCAAACCTGTCTTGATGATTCTAAATCACGTGCAAAAGCAACCACATTATTTGGCGAAACAATCGGTGCATATGTTCCATAAATTGGAGTTGGATTCGCATACAAAATGCCATGTGTTTCAGTAATGATAAATTCAATGCCAAATTCTCTTAAATATTTGTCTGCTTCTGGCACATAACCACACTCTGGTAGCCAAATTCCACGTGGTTTTCTCCCGAAAAACTTCTCATACGTTTGCACACCAACTCCAATTTGCGCACGAACCGTTTTTTCGTTGATGTATAAAATTGGAAAATAGCCATGTGTAGCACCACAAGTAATAATTTCTAAAAAACCTGCATCTTGAAAATGCTTAAATCCTTGAATGATATTGCATTCATAAACATCTCTAAAAACGTGTAAATCATTTGTATAACGGTCTAAATAATAATGAGATAGACGATTCAATCGTTCATCAAACTTTGTCCTGACAACTTCTTTTTCACATAATTCAATGTGTTTTTTTAAATATTGGATATATCTATTTTGCAATAGTTTGTTATCTAACATATTTAATAATGGTGGTGTCATAGTCATGGTTAATCTAAATTTTACACTTTCGTCTTCTAACTTTTTGAAATTTAATAATAATGGTAAATAAGTCTCTGAAATTGCTTCAAATAGCCATTCTTCCTCTAAATAATCTTCACTTTCTGGATGATGTATGTAAGGAAGATGTGCATGAAGCACAAAACTAACATACCCTTTTACATTCTTCATAAAATCTCCTTATTTTGCAATACTGCTACTTGTTCCCAATCTAGAAGATGGATTTTGCAAATCAAATTTTCCATCTTCATCCAAAGGAATCTCATTGTCATACAACTTTTGGTATAGTGCTTTTAGTTCTTTTTTGTAAATTGAAGTTTCTATATTTTTCACTTCTTCTGTATGTGTTTTAACATTTCGATAAGTTACATAGGGTTTGAATTCTTCGAATAAAACATGGTCATTTGGGACTTCTAATTTATTTGACATAACAATAAATAAATAATCATTATTTAAAACAAGATTGGTATCCTCAATCTCTTCTTTTACTTTGGGTTGTATATGAGATTTGAATTTTCTACCTAATTGAATTGTATACTTATCTCGTGGGTCTGAAATGTCTAAATACCAACTATTTGCAAAATCATTAATAGGAATCTCTGACGTATAATTTTTATCTTCATTATGAACTAGCAAAACAGGATATGTATCATAAAAAAAGTTTTCTCCAAAGGCATTTAAATAGGTTTGTCTATCTTTATCAGCAATATCCCAATATACAAACAACCTTTTCGGTGTTTGTGCTAAAATTTTAATTACCGTTTCATTATAACGAAATGGCAAATCATAATATTCTAAAAGATATTGGGGAGCCTTTTCCTTTTCTCGATTTTCACTTTCCTCTGCTTTTTTAAACTGTTTTTCTTCTTTTTCATCTTGCCTTACCTTCTCTTGCACTTCTATAATTTTTGAAATAAAATTTTTGATATTTTCAATCACTTTATTTTGTACACTTTTATTTTCAATTGTGTGAATTTTGGTACTCTTTTTTTGTTTTTCAAGCATTTTTTCTTTTGGTTTCAAAATACTCTTTTTTTCCTGTCTTTTTGCCTTATTTTCTTCTGGTTTTATTTCTTTGGTATCTTTAGACATTATTTTCCTCCTTTGTACTTCCTAGACAATTATACATATTGTATCTAAAAAGCTTTAAAAAATCAATATAAATTTGAAAAAAATATCGAATTATTTACAAATATAAATTTTTTTATATTTTTTTGTAAAAAAATGTTTACATTCTCAAGTTTTTTTTATACAATAATAGTAGAGAAAAAACTTGACAAAATACGAAAGTAATTTATATAAATTCACGAATGAATTTTGAAAGGAATGTAAAAAATATGAAAATTTTAATGCTATCATGGGAATATCCACCAAGAGTTGTAGGAGGAATTGCAAGAGTTGTGCATGACTTGTCTCATCGATTATATCAAGATGGTCATGAAGTAACTGTTGTAACTTATCGTGATGGCGATGTACCATATTTTGAAGATGACAAAGGAGTAAATGTTCATAGAGTTGATAACTTTATGATTAGTTCCAACAATTTTATCGATTGGATTATGCAACTAAACTTTAACATGATTGCAAAAGTTGGAGAATTAATTGCCAAAGGAGAGAAATTCGATATTATTCACGCTCATGATTGGCTAACTGCTTATGCCGGAAAAACATTAAAAACAGCTTATGGCATCCCTTTAACATCTACTATTCACGCAACAGAAGCTGGTCGTAATAGTGGTATTAATGGAGAAACACAAAAATACATCAATGACACAGAATGGATGCTTACTTACGAATCATCAGAAGTCATTGTAAACAGTAATTATATGAAAAACGAATTACAAAGATTATTTGGCTTACCTTATGATAAAATCAATGTTGTTCCAAATGGTGTCAATATTAATTTGTTCAATGATGTAGAAAGAGATTATGATTTTAGGCGCAATTATGCTATGGATAATGAAAAAATTATTCTTTTTATGGGACGTTTAGTTTATGAAAAGGGAATCCAAAATTTAATTGCCGCCATGCCAAAAATTTTAGCCAATTATCATGATAGCAAACTCGTCATTTGTGGTAAAGGTGGTATGATTGATGAACTTAAAAATCAAGCCTATTCATTAGGTTTAGGAAATAAAGTATATTTTGCAGGTTATATGAATTCAAAAAATGTGCAAAAAATGTACAAATGTGCTGATATTTCTGTTTTCCCTAGTACATATGAGCCTTTTGGAATTGTCGCTTTAGAAGCTATGCTTTCTGGAACACCAGTTGTTGTTTCTGATATTGGTGGTTTGAATGAAATTGTAGATCACGGAATTAATGGTATGAAAAGCTATGCAGGAAATTCAAATTCTCTAGCAGATTCCATTTTGACTCTTCTATTTGATCCAAAACTATGTAGTAATGTTGTCAAAAATGCCATTGCAAAAGTTAAAAAAGATTACAATTGGCAAAAAATTGCTCAAGATACTCATTTTACCTATCAAAAAGCAATTTGTGAAACCATGGCAGAACGTCAAGCAAGACAAATTGAGCAAGAAAAAGCACAAAAACAAATCAAAAAAGCAAGCGACCTTACCAACATTCTTCCTTTCAAGAAAGGACGTCAAGCATTTGCACAATAAATTAAGAGCACTAAAAGTGCTCTTTTTTGATTTCTTATAAAAATGATAAAAATATGCTCTCATCTGATTTTACTAGTTTAAGGAATTTTACAAAATTTTTATTAGCTCTTCTAAATCTTTTCCAATCTTATCAGGTACTTTCAAAATCTCAAATCTCGAAACTTTATCCCCAAATTTAATTTCAAGGATATCTCCTACTTTCACATCATAACTTGGTTTAACCACTTTTCCGATTGACCGAAATTCTTCCACTATCTGCAGCCTCATTCGCAACTGTCCTACGTTTTATCACACGACTTATTTTTAAAAATTTATCTAATCTCATGATTTATCTCCTTTTCCCTATCAAATCTACTTAATTGAAGTAAATTATAGCATGAATTTAAAAAAAAGTAAAGAATTATAAAAAAGATAAAAAATCCACTTGACATTCACAAACAATTGTTTTATAATTGCTTTAATAATAAATAAAGAGGTGATCCCTATAGACGAAGAAAATAAACCTATTCAAACAGATCTATTAAAATATGAAATAACCAACATCAAAAACCTAATTTACACCATACGTGGAAAACAAGTTATGCTAGATAGTGACGTTGCTATGTTATATCATTACCCAACCAAGAGAATTAATGAAACTGTAAAAAGAAATTTAGAAAGATTTCCAGAAAGTTTTTGTTTTCAACTAGAAGAACATG
>CANBLA010000078.1 GCA_947369305.1 uncultured Clostridia bacterium | reverse complement strand
CCATCCAAATACATCTCGATTTCACAATCTTTATCTAATTCAGAAAATAGTTGCCATCTATAAATTGGGTCACTTATATAACGATTTCCTTCTGATTTTCCGGGGTATGCCAGCTTGTGCTCTGGTCTTTGTTAAAGAATTGGTTTTGTGGTTATGTATAATTTCATTTGACACACTAAGCGCTTGCATTAAATATTTTCTTGCATCATCTTGAACTTTTATTTGTTCTTCATTATTTCCTGCACCATTAAAACTACTAAATATAAAATTTAGTTTTTCTTCATCCGATAATATTGAATTTTTGAGTGTATAACAAGTTTTTTCTAAATTTAATTTTCCTTCTAGTAATAAACTTTTGGCATCACGTGGCTTTAATGAGGCATTTTTGATTAAATCATAAATGATTTCTTCGCCGTTCCATTCCATTAGTGTTTGAATTGGCAATAAGTGAAATTTATATAAATTTTTAAAATCATCATATTCACTATCTTTTTCACATAATTGCATCGCAATTTCTGTTATCATTTCTTCTTGCATATGAGGTGATTTTCCATTTAATCTAAAATTCCTAAAGATAAGAGAATATCGTTCAAAATCTGCAGTTTTTTCAGGATTTTGTTGCATATTTTCATAATATCTCATTAGATTTGATAATGAAATTTCATTTTCTAAACTCGGATACATTTCAGCAAAATCAGTCATTTGAGATAAATCGATATAATGTTTCATATACATTTTTATAATCTCACTTTTTTCTAGTAAGTGATTATCATACAAACAAATATGTTTCACTTTAAAATCACCCAAACCATTTTCAATCATTTGATGAATTTCTTTTTCCTCCAAACCATTTAAGGCTAATAAATACTCGAAATTAGCTGGATTTAACTCTACTAATTTCTTTTTCTCATTGAAATCAAAGTTCAATAATTCAAACAATCCAACAAAATTCATCTCCTGAAAAGCAATGGTTCCATCTAAGATAGATTTTTTAGCCTCTTTTAAATATCTTTCTGAGAAATAATATTTCCCATCAAGCCCGTCAATTACTCTTGATAAATCCTTTTGTAAGTGCTTATAAGAATATTCTATATGTGTTCTGTCAGACATCGTTTCTACATATGCATCAGCAGAAATCTTCCTTTTTGGATTTTCAATATGTTGACTTACATATTCCATAATTCTAATATGCTCTCGTTTCTCTTCTAGAGTTATTCCCTCATAGTTTTCTAAAATATCTTTCGCACGATAAGCTGATATTAATAAAAATCTTTCTACATCAAATCTATCGCTATGTTCTTCTAAAATTTTTAGAAATTCAGCTTTATAACATTCCGATAACACTTTATATTTTTCTCTCTCAGATAAATCTTGTGTTACGGTAGATAAAAATTTTCGATCTCCATTTTTTTTAACCACAAAAGTAAAGAATTTTCCATTGCCCGAATAATTACATAAAAAGTGTTCAAAATCTTCTAGACTGGAAAAGTCAAATATGGGATCTATTAATCCTTCTTTTTTTAAATCTGTTATTATTTGTTGATTTTTGTCTTTTAAAAGACTTTTACTTTTAGCTCTTTTTTTATTTGGTATCAAATCATCGACCGTTAAAACCTTCTCGATTATTGTTCGATTTCCTCTTTTTGCAATGACTGGAATTTCTACATCTGAGTCACTTAATACTTTCTTTGCATATTCTAGTTGTTCTTTTGCTTGTTCAAAAGACATTCTTTCAGCAAAATTTTGAATATGTCTTCCCGTTAATCGATCAACAACCTCTTTTAAGTTCATTGCTGTCAAGAATATTAATCTTTCTTTATTAATTCTATCAAAATTCTCTTCTACAAAATCATATACTGCTGTAAAATCAATAGCCTTTTGCTCCATTTGTTCTAATACATCTTCTTTGTATGCTTCTTCTGTTAGTATAAATCTGATTTGGTCAGGATAAATCATTTTTCCAATCTTTGTTTTTATTTCTTCAACCGTTATATTTCTAATTTCTTTTTTTGACATTGGCTCCTCCATTTCAATTATAATACAAAAATTATGTTATTTTTTGTATTATACCATAATTTAGATGGTTTGTCAAATTTTATGTAAATTTATATTTTAATTTTGTAACAACAAAACGGATCTAAAAATAAGAATTAAAAACTCATTTTTAAACCCGTTTTATTAAAACTAATATATCTTAGACTATTTGTTAATCATTTGGTTTTCAGCTTGTTCGATCATTTTTTTAACCATTTGTCCACCGATTTTTCCAGCGTCTTTTGCAGATATATTTCCGTTGTAACCGTTTTTTAAGTTAACACCAACTTCTGAAGCTACTTCATATTTGAATCTATCTAATGAATCCATTGCTTCTGGAACTGCTTTTCTACTATTTCTTGCCATCTTATTCACCTCCGCTATTCAACTTATTGAAAAAACATATAATGTATTTTCAATATATATAATGTGCGAATTTGAGTAAAATAAACAGGTAATTTTTGGAAAATTTACCTGTTTTAAAAAATTTTATTTTAATTAGTTTGCTGGTTCTATCAACCCAAAATTTTTCGAATCTTTTAATTTAAAAATAACATTGACTTTTCCTGTATCTACATTGATAAATGTATAAAAAATGCTTCCTGTCTTTTCGGATAATTTAATTTTTGCATCTTCTATAGAAATTGGTCTTACATCATAATAAGCATTTTTAATAACTTCATTTTCAATGGTTTTTTCTTCATCACCAGAAATGGTAATTTGTTTTAAAGAAGAATCGCGTTGCATTTTTTCTTTTTTCGCTTTTGTTTTGCGCATTTGCCCTTCTAAAATATCAATATCTTTATCAATTGAAGCATATAAATCTTTCGACTCAGTCACCGCTTTGTAGGATGTACCTCTTGTATATACATACATTTCAGCAATTTGGGTATCTTTTTCATTTTTGATTGTTACATTGACTTCCACATCATTTGCATTTTCCTCGTCAAAATATTTCTCAATTCTATTTAATTTTTTCTCAGCATAATCTTTGATTGCATCCGTTGCTTTTAAATCTTTTCCTGTAATTGTTATTTTCATATTCTTTACCATCCTTTCTTGATAAGTAAGTTTTACTTTTTCATTTATAATTTTATTATATCGATTAATTTTTATTTTGGCAAGTATTTTAAAAAATTTTCAAAATACCTATTAAAAATTTTACATGTATTACTAGAAATATAGGAATTAAAACTTATCAACTTAATTTCAAAACAACTTCTCCAACTTATACTCTTTCTCCAACTTTTCATTCAAAAAAATCCCTGCAACAATCTCCAATTCTTTCCTGCACTTTTCAGATAACTCAAAAGAAAAAATCTTCTTTGCATCTGCAAGCATAACATATTTTATAGCATTTTGTGTTGCCTCAGACACTTGTATAGCCCCCGTATCTTGCTTTGCACATGTACAACATTTAAAACCATTATCCTTAAAACTAAAATGTGTTATATTTTCCTTTGCTCCACATGTAGTACATTCTCGAATATTGGGAGAAAAACCAAGAATTTTAAGAAGTCTTAATTTAAACACCGCTGTTACAAAATCCAAATCCTTATTCGTCTCTGAAATCGTATAAAGAGTATTTAAAAACAGCTTCAGCGTATTATATGAATTTTGATTTTCCGTTGTCACATCATTCACAATTTTTGTGATATAAGTCGCATATGTAAGCTTATCTAAATCTGTTCGAATATTGTAAAACATCTCAATCGTTTCACACGAATTCATTGAATAATGGTCACCACTCTTAAATAGCATATACTCTCCAAAACATAAAAATTGAGTGCCGCTAAGTAGCAGACTTTTCGGTCTTCTCGCTCCTTTCGCACTGCACCCAATTTTACCTAAATTTGGCGTTAACATCGTAAGCATTTTATCAAAATCGCCCATATTATTTTCAACTAAAATCACTCCATTTATTTTTACTTGTTTCATTTGAACTTCCCTTACTATTTTCCTTCAATTTTCTAATCTCTCGAAACTCAAGATACATATTAATATCTCCGGTTTTTTTAAAAACATTCCACGCTAAATCTGTCATCATTTTTTAATCAGCTCCCTTACATTTTTCTTTTGTTATTTTGCCCAAAATACTTTATTTGATAATCAATTTCTAGTGACAATATTTTCCATTTCTTTTAAAAGAGCTAATTTTATTTCATTTAAATTCTAAATTTTTTTACAAATATTTCTTTTTCTTGCCAACCTTCTCGTACTTTCACCCATATTTTCAAATTTACCTTTTCTCTTAGCATCTTTTCAATATCGTATCTGCTTGATGTCGAAATTCTCTTCAACATATTTCCGCCTTTTCCAATAATAATGCCTTTGTGCGATTCTTTCCCACAATAAATCACAGCATCGATATTAAAAATCTTTTCATCTTTCATCGTTTTTCCTGTTTTGAACTTTTCCAATTCAACATAAATTCCATGTGGTACTTCATCATTTAAAAACTGTAATGCTTTTTCTCGAATGATTTCCTCAACCATTTGCCTTGTAGTCTGGTCTGTATATTCTTCTTCACTATAATATTTAGGTCCATTTGGCAAAAAATTCACCATTTCTTCTATAAGCTTGTCCGTTCCTTCACCAGTCGTCGCTGAAATTGGAACAACTGCTTTAAAAGCATATTCATCTGTATAAATTTTTATCAAATTAAGTAAAGTTTCTTTTTCCACCAAATCAATTTTATTAATTGCCAAAATACATTTTTTATTCGCACTCTTTAATTTTTCTAAAATTCGACTATCCCCTCTGCCAATTTCTGACGAAGTTGCTTCAATTAAAAACACAACAACATCAACCTCTTCCAAACTCGTAAAAGCCGTTTCTATCATAGTTTGTCCAAGTTTCGTTCTTGGTTTATGAATTCCCGGAGTGTCCGTTATAATAATTTGATAATTTTCACTATTCAAAATTGCCTTGATAGCAGTTCTCGTCGTTTGCGGTTTGTTGGCAATAATTGCAATTTTTTCTTTTATTAAAGAATTAAGTAATGTTGATTTTCCAACATTCGTTCTACCCACAAATGAGACAAAACCTGATTTAAAATTTTCTTGCATAATTTATTTCCTTTTTTTACTTAGATGTATTTTTAATTGGACATAGTGCCCTATATTATTGTAA
>CANBLA010000077.1 GCA_947369305.1 uncultured Clostridia bacterium | reverse complement strand
CATTAAAACAGTTGTGGAAGTAGGGCAAGCATCAACTTCATTCATTCAAAGAAGATTTAAAGTTGGTTATGCGCGAGCAGGAAGAATTATTGATCAAATGGAAGCTCGTGGTATTATTTCAGGTTATGAGGGAAGTAAGCCAAGACAAGTTCTAATTACTATGGAACGTTTGCAAGAATTAAGTATGGCTAAAACTCCAGAAATGGGGGAAAATAACGGAGAGACTTAAAAAGAAAGGAGTAAAATAGATGAAATTGTTTTCTAAATTAAAAGATTATCATAATTTGTTAGAAGAAATTTTAGATAAGAAAACGTTTTCATCTATTTCAAAAAGTTTACTTTTAAGTATGATTTATAAGCTTGAAATTGCTTATAAAGATTATGAAAAAGTGAAAGTAAGTAGCATTTCTAAAGATAAATTTTTTAGTCATTTATTAGAGACGATTCAGAAGTATTGTGACAATATAAAAACGGTAGAACCTGATTCCGAGCAAGCCGAATTATTGATAAAACATGATGTAGAAGCACTTACAAATGAAAAAGAAAGAAGTATTTTAGCATATCCAACAGAACAAGCAATGCTTTACGCAATTTGCGATATTGAGCCAAAGTATTTTTTTGTTAAAAAGGATTTTGTTTTGAAAAATGTTTTACAAAAAGTATTGGTTAATGGTTATAAGCAAAATACTGTTGAAATCATGCAAAATTTCAATGGTTGGTCGTGGGATATTACTTCTCAAAAACAGGAAAATTGTGTTGTAAATCTTATTTATCAAAATTTGCTGATGATAAAAGGAGAACAATTTTTGTTTGATTGGAGAACGGATAAGTCTGCAAAAAAAGACTATTTAAAGGAACTGAAAGAATTTGTCAGAAGCATAACTGGAAATAATGATTATTATGTAGCACTCTGCAAATTATTGTATTTAATGGCGAGTAAAAAAGAAAAGTTGAAAATACAAAAAGAGTTGGAAGAAAAGAAGATAAAAGATGAGGATGAGCAAGGATTTTTAATGAATATAAAAACAGAATTTGAGCAAGTGCTTGAATTACAAAAATATTTTTTGAAAATTCTACAAAAAAAAATAGAGAGACTTGTTTTAAGAGAAGAAATTGTGGAAATGATTTATCAATTAAGATATTATCAAAATATGATGCTATTTGATGATGTATTGATTAGGGAACATCATGAATTAGTCAAGAAATTTAATAGAGTTCTTAAAATGGCAATTACAAAGGCATGCAAAATGGGAGTTATTAAAATCATTAGTATGGATATCGAAATCAATTTTGAGTTACTAAAATATGTTTTGGATACGAGAATTATTGATTTAGAAGAAATCAAAATTTATGTGGAACTAGAAAATAAAAATTCAATTTTTATTAAGGTTTATGACAAAGATGTTTTTGAAAAACAAGGTAGAGAAGAGTTTTATGGAAATAAAAAAGATATTGTGATTAAGAAAAAGAAACTTGTAGGTTTATTTAATTAAAATAGGAGGTGGAATATGAAAATTACTTTTTTAGGTGCAGCTCAAACAGTTACAGGATCGAATTTTCTAGTAGAAGCATCCGGTAAAAAATTTTTAGTAGATTGTGGAATGTATCAAGGAAAAATTACGCAAGATTTTGAAAACTCAGATCCATTTTTATTTGATATAAAAGAAATTGATTTTATGTTATTAACTCATGCCCATATTGATCATGCGGGAAGAATTCCAAAACTATGTAACGAGGGATATTGTAATCCAATTTATGCACACAAAGCGACCTGTGATTTATGTGAAATTATGTTGCCAGATAGTGGGCACATTCAAGAAGTTGAGATTGAGTGGCAAAATAGAAAACGTAAACGTGAAGGAAAAGAAGATTTACCGCCTTTATACACGGCAGAAGAAGCCTATGCATGTTTGCAATATTTTGTGCCAGTAAACTATGATGAAATTATAGAAATTGATGAAAATATTAGTGTGCGTTTTAATGATGCTGGACATATGTTGGGATCTAGCATTATTGAAATATGGGCAAAGGAAAATGGAAAAACGGTAAAAGCAGTTTTTACAGGGGACTTAGGAAATAATGATTTACCATTATTGGATTCACCAACCATGATAGAAAGTGCAGATTATCTAATTATGGAGTCTACTTATGGGAATCGACTTCATATCAGAAATGATGAAAAAGCTAAATTATTTTTGGATATTGTTTCGAGTACATTGGATAATGGAGGAACAGTTGTTATTCCGTCATTTGCGGTAGGAAGGACGCAAGAAATTTTATATGAAATTGACAAGCTAAAAGACGAATATGGACAAGAGGAAGAATTTTCTAAGAAATATCAAACGTTGATGAAAACACCAGTTTATGTGGATAGTCCGTTGGCGATTTCGGCAACAGAAATTTTTCAAAAAAATATGGATTTGTTTGAAGATGAAATTCGCCAAAAAATAAAATCTGGAGATAATCCATTAGAATTTCCGGGGCTTCGTTTTACGCGAACAGCAGAAGAATCGAAAGAATTAAACGAAAGTAATGAATCATCCATTATTTTATCTGCGAGTGGTATGTGCGAAGTAGGAAGAATTAAACATCATTTAAAACACAATTTGTGGAACCCAAGAAATACAATTTTATTTGTAGGTTATCAAGCCCCTGGAACACTAGGGAGAAGTATTGTGGAAGGTGCTAAGAAAGTCAAAATATTTGGTGAGGAGATTGCAGTAAATAGTCGAATTGAATATATTGAAGGATATTCGGGACATGCTGATCAAGAATGGCTACTTAATTTTGTGTATTCTTTCATTAACAAACCAAAAAATATTTTCTTAGTACATGGTGAATTAGAAGGGCAGGAAGTTTTAAAACAAAAAATTGAAGAACAAACTGGAATTCCAGTTATTATTCCAAGCTTCGGAGAAACTTATGAATTAGAGGAAAATTCACAATTATTAGAAAGAGAAGAGAAGTTTGTAAATTACGATCAAGTATTTTTACGATTGGATGTATTAGAAAAAATTGAGAAACTAAAAGATCAAATTGGCGACATAGAAGAAGTTGTCAAAGAAGATATTAATACAAATGATATTGATGTGCTTCATTTGAAAAATCGAATTAAAGAAATTGGTGAACAAATTCAAAAACTAATTTTATAATTTAAAAAGCATATTATTCTAAAATAGAATAATATGCTTAAAATTTATTCAACAGTAACTGATTTTGCCAGATTTCTTGGTTTATCAACATCCAATCCTTTTTCTTTTGTAATATAGTAAGCAAGCATTTGAAGTGGAATAATTGACAAAATAGGTGATAAGAATGAATTGGTTTCTGGAATTTGAATTATTTTGGTAAAATTAGAATTTATGAAATTCTGATTGGTAATTACCAAAGTTTTTGCACCACGTGTAATGACTTCTTGAATGTTGCTAAGTGATTTTTCCACCAATTCAGGAACAGTTAAAATAGAAATTACTAATGTATCATTTTCAATTAAGGCAATTGGACCATGTTTCAATTCGCCACTATAAAATGCTTCGGAATGAATATACGAAATTTCCTTTAATTTTAAGGAACCTTCGGCAGCAGTATTATAATCTAAGCTTCGGCCAAGGAAAAAAACATCTTTGTTTTGATACACGTCTTTTGCAAAATTCTCGATATCACTTAAATTATTTAAAAGCTGTTCTGCTTTTGCTGGTAATTCTAAAATGGCATTTTTTAAATTTTGTAAAAGATTTGTATCTTTTTTTAAAATTTCTGCAAAATAAATCGTTAAAATAGCAAGCAAGGTAATTTGCGAAGTATAAGCTTTTGTAGAAGCAACTGCAATTTCTGGACCAGCATGTGTGTAAGTAACAAAATCTGCTTCACGGGTGATAGAACTTCCTTCTACATTAGAAATAGCAAGTGTTATAGCACCTTTGGATTTTGCCAATTTTAAGGCCGCAATGGTATCAGCTGTTTCACCAGATTGAGAAATAAAGATGCATAATGTAGTTTTATTAATCAATGGATTGCGATATCGAAATTCAGAAGCAATATCCACTTCTGTTGGGATTTCACAAATATTTTCTAACATTGCTTTAGCAGTCAAACCTGCATGCATAGCTGTTCCACAAGCAACGATATAAATTTTTTGAATGGTATTTAGAAATTCTTTTGTAAAATTCAATTCATTAAATTGACAAGAATATTCTGCACTTAAGTGATTACCAATTGTTTCTCGGATTGCAGTTGGTTGTTCGTAAATTTCTTTTAGCATAAAATGTTCATATCCGTTTTTTTCAGCAGATGTGGCATCCCAATCAATTTGCGTAATTTCCTTATGAATCTGATTTAAATCTCTATCAAAAAATTCAATTTCGTTTCTAGATAAAATTGCGAATTCGTTATCTTTTAAAAGATAAAAGTTTCTTGTCAAATTAAGATAAGCAGGAATATCTGAACTAATGAAATTTTCACCTTCACCTTTACCAATGACAAGAGGACTGTCTTTTCGAACAACAAGCATAATATTCGGAAAAATAGTACAAAGAACACCAATGGCATAACTTCCTTTTAAATGTTCACAAGTTTGATAAACTGCCTTTAAAAAAGTTTCTTTTGTATGCTTTGTTTCTTTGGAAAAATAATAATGTATCAAATTCGGAATAACTTCTGTATCTGTTTCTGAAAAGAATTGATAGCCATTGTTTTTTAAGAAATTTTTTAGTTCAAAATGATTTTCTATAATTCCATTATGTACAACAGAAAAAGTATTGGAATTATCATTATGAGGATGAGAATTAGTTGAAGAAGGCTTACCATGTGTAGCCCAACGTGTATGGGCAATTCCAATTGTTCCATCTAATGTTTCTTGTTTGATTAATTCAGATAGTTCTTTTACTCTTCCTTTATTTTTTAATGTTTTGAAATTATCCTGTTCCATAATTGTTAAACCAGCTGAATCGTAGCCTCGGTATTCAAGATTAGTTAGTCCATCAATTAAAATTGATTTTGCTTTTTTGTTTCCTATATATCCAACAATTCCACACATAAAAATCTCCTTTTAAAATGTAATCTATAAATATTATATATTCCTTATGTGTTTATTTTGTGAAAATTGAAAAAAAAATTAGACATAAAAAGTATTTTATGATATAAATAAAGCATAGTAGTTTTACGTAAGAAAAGGGGGAAAATATGATAAAGTTTAATTTTAATCAAT
>CANBLA010000076.1 GCA_947369305.1 uncultured Clostridia bacterium | reverse complement strand
CAACCTATAGTTATGCCTATATAAAAGCGGACTATTACCATTATGGAACTTGTTATGGAGGAATAACTGAAGGTGAAGGAAGTCAATTAGTTGACATGTATCGAGAGGATGTATGGAAAGCAATGGGACATTCGACTTAATAATTGAAAAAAAACAAGATACTAATATTGTATCTTGTTTTTTTGTATTAAAAGTGATATAATACTAATTATTCAAACCAAAAGGAGAAAATCATGCTAGCACATTTTAAGAAAAAAATTGAAACACCAGATGAAGTATTAGAAAATTTCAAAAGTTATTTTAATAAAGAAAGAAAATACATATTTTTAGCAACTCTAATTTTAGGAATATTAACCCACTTTTTACTTATTTCAAACCTAATTTTAAGTCAAGATGGCTTATTAAATGGTGTTCATTACACAGCGGGAGGCTATGAAGCGAGTTTAGGAAGATGGGGAATAGATTTTTTCGATTCGTTACGAAATAATATTGCAATTCCTTTTATTACAACTTTAATTTCGATTCTGATAATGGGATTTATCAACCTTCTTTTAATCGAACTATTTGAAATAAAAAGCAGAATTTTTCAAATATTTACAATTTTAACTGTAGTCGCATCCCCAAGCTTATGTATGACACTCTTATATTCTTATACGGCAGATGCTTATCTGTTTGCTATGTTTTTTTCCATTTTTACAGTCTATAGTTTTTACAAAATACAAAACAAAAAAATAGGGATATTACTTGGCATACTTTCTTTCACCCTTATGCTTGCTATCTACCAAAGTTATATGGGAATTACAATCGGTCTGATTGTAATGCTATCTATAAAAAAATTATGTTGTGAAGAAAATTCGACTTTACCAATCATCAAAGACATCTTTTTCAAAGCAATTTGGATTATCATAGCAGCTATCTTATATTTTTTAATAACTAAAATTCTTTTGTATATAAATGGTTTAACCATATCAACTTACAAAGGAACCAATCAAATATCGTTTACAACCGTTTTTGGTTCCCTTATACCATCTATTAAGAGTGCTTATTTAGCATTTTTAAAATACTTTTTTGCTGATGGTATTATTTTAAATAGGGCTTGGAGACGCGAGAAACTATTCTTAATCCTTTTTGCAATATTTTTAGGGATGTATATAAACATTTTTATAAAAACGTTAAAAAAAGAAAATAAAAGCAAAGAGACTTGGACAAGATTCGTAGTGGCTACAATATTGATAGGGGTGTTACCAATTGCCTTAAATTTAGTTATAATTCTTGCACCGGGCAATGAAATTTACTATTTAATTGCCACACAAATGATTTTAATATTCCCTTTTATACTTACTATGTTTGAAATTGCAACAGAAAAATCGTTTTTAGAAACAATTATAAACTGGGCACTAGTAATAACCATAGCTATCATCTTGATAACTTATTTTTTATCTATTATTGTTACCTATCAAACCGTGGAGATGAGTTATCATCAGGCAAAATCAGTTGCTATTAGAATGATAGATAAAATGGAGGAATATCCGGGTTATCGCTCTGGAATGAACAAATTATTTGCTGGTGTGGTTGATGATGTGAATTTTCCAAAAACGCTGGATATTTACAACTTAGCTGTTACAAATGGTATGCGTTCTTCGATTTTTCATGCAACTTATTGGGGGCAAGAAAAAACTTGGAAAAATTTTATGAATGTATTTTGTGGCATGCCAATTGAATTTTGTAAAGATTATGAATATTATTTAATCGTAAATTCAGACGAATTTAAACAAATGGATATTTTTCCGGGTGAAAATTCAGTTAGAATTATTAATGATGTTATGGTTGTGAAATTTACAGAAAATCCAGCCTTACCACCGATGTCGGAGGAGATGAAACAAAAGGGAATTTCTTATTAATACAGAATAGTAGTAAAGATTAAATGAAACAATAGAATTGAAAAGGAGAAAAATATGAAATTAAAAAAGAAGCTAAAAAGTAAGAAAAAAATTATAATTATTGCTCTTATTATCATAATTCTTGTAAAAATAATGCTAGGTTCTAATAAAGAAGTTGAGACACAAAATAAGCTTGAAATAGAAACCATTGAAAAACGTGATATTGCAACAAGTATTAGTGCGACAGGAAAAATTACAACAGAAAATACACAAAATGTAGTTTCTTCTCTAACTGGCTTAGAAATTGCAACCGTTCCAATTAAAGAAGGAGATACAGTTTCTGTTGGCGATGTGATATGTACATTTGATATGAGCAAAGTAAAAAATAATTTATCAGATGCCAAATCAACAGCCAATATTTCTAATCAGCAGGCTAATTTAAGTATTGAGGCGGCACGAAGAAATCTAGATCAAGCAATTGCTAATAAAGACACAGAATTAGCTAGTGTAAGAACAGCTATGCAAACTGCAGAACAAGCCTATGTAAATGTACAAAATCAATTTAGTATAATTAGTGCCGAAGTGGCATCCAAACAAAGTGAATTAGACACATTAAATGCAAACTATACTCAAATACAGGCAGAATTAAATACTTTACCAGAAACGTCGTCTCAATATACAGAAGGAAAGCAAAAACTTATTCAAATCGAAACACAAAAAGCAAATGTAATTGCCAAAATAGCAGAATTACAAGCTACTCTATCATCTTTACAAGGTACTCTAAATGAACTAAAAAGTGCTTATGATGTAGCCGTTTCTAATTATAATGCAACAGCTAGTTCAATTGAAAGCAATATTGCTTCGATGCAAGACAATGTAAAAAATGCAGAATTAAGTGCTGCTTCTGCAAATATTACGCAAAAAGGGCAAGTCAGTACGTATGAAGAACAATTGGAAAAGGGAATTGTGACAGCTACAACAGCTGGAACAGTCAGTTCAGTCAATGTAAAAGTGGGAGATTTGTATACAGGGTCTACAATTGCCACCATAAATGGAATGGATCGATTTATCATTCAAGCTGAAATTGATGAGTATAATATCCCAGACATTACAGTTGGAATGGATGTTTTAATTAAAACAGATGCAACCAGAGAGGAAGAATTGCAAGGAAAAATAATGTATGTTGCACAGACCGCAACTACAGCAAATTTAGAAACTGGAACTACACAAGTAGCGACAGGAAATAATGCAACGTATTCTATTAAAATAGATATTACTACTCCTAATGATCGTTTACGTTTAGGAATGAATGCCAAATTAAGTATTATAACTAATATGGCAAAATCGGTATGGTCTGTACCATATGATTGTGTGCATGAAAGAGAAGATGGTTCGCATTATATTGAGGTGGCGAAAAATGAAACAGGAGAAGAAAAGGAAGAATTAGAAGTGGAAAAAGGAATTGAAGGCTCTTATTATGTTGAAATAAAATCTACTCAGCTACAAGAAGGCATACAGGTGATTTTACCACAAGTAGAAGCTGGAAATTCTGTAGATGAATTGATTATGAGCATGGGACCAGGAGCAGGAATGTAGGAGAGTTATTATGGGAACAATGATAAGTTTAAAAACTATTGTAAAGAAATTTTATATCGGAGAACCAAATGAGCTAGAAATTCTACATGGAGTTTCGCTTGAAGTAGAAGAAGGTGAATTTGTTTCGATTGTAGGTCCGTCTGGTTCTGGAAAATCTACGTTAATGAATATGCTTGGAATTTTAGATAGACCAACAACAGGTGAATATATTTTAGATGGAATTAATGTTGGAGAATTAGACGATTCAGAACTTTCAGAAATTAGAAATCAGAAGATTGGTTTTGTTTTTCAAACTTATAATTTGATTTCGAAGACGAATGCTTTAAAAAATGTTGAACTTCCGATGTTATACGCTGGAGTATCTAAAAATGAAAGAACGAAAAGAGCAAAAGAATTGTTAGAATTAGTAGAAATGGGGGATCGTATGAAACACTTGCCAGAGGAATTATCTGGTGGACAAAAACAAAGAGTAGCAATTGCTAGAGCTATGGCAAATGATCCAGCTATTATTTTAGCAGATGAGCCAACAGGAGCTTTGGATTCTAAAACAGGTAGATTAGTTATGGATTTATTTCATAAACTAAATAAAGAAAAACATAAAACCATTGTACTCATTACGCACTCAAATGAATTAGCAAAAGAAACGGATCGTATTATCTCAATTAAAGATGGAAATATTTTAGAAAAAGCAAAAGGAGGCAGAAAGAAAAAATGTTAATTTGGGAAAATATTATTTTGGCAATGAATAGTTTGCTTTCTAACAAAATGAGGGCTTTGCTTACGATGCTTGGAATTATTATTGGAATTGGTTCAGTTATAGCAATAATTACGGTTGGTAATTCACTTACGTTATCAGTTTCTGAAAATATGCAATCTATGGGGGCTAATGATGTTTATCTTATGGTGGAGCAGAAAGCTAAGGAAGAAGAAAGTTCTCAAAAAATAGATGGTATTCGATTTGGTAGTTATGCGCAAACGTTAGAAATGAAAGAAGAAGACTATATAACTGAAGAAATGGTACAAGAAATGTGTAAGCAATTTTCGGATGAAATTTATGCTATTAATGTTGAACAATCTTGTGGAAGTGGAGAGGCTATTTTGAATAATCATAGTGCTAATGCTACTTTGACTGGAACAAGTGCTGGATATTATGTGACCAATAAACTAAACCTATTAAGTGGACGTATGTTTTCAGAGCAAGATTACTTAGAAAGAAAAAAAGTTGCTTTAGTTTCTGACAAAGTAATAGAAAAGATTTTGGATGGAGATTTTAATCTAGCTTTAGGGAAAGAAATTGAGATGAAAGTAGGAGGAAAAGCTGACTATTTTACAATTGTTGGTGTTTATGAATATCAAAATTCTGGTATGATGATGGGAGGAGAGGTTTCAACCAATGTGTATATTCCATTAAAAACAGCAATGAGTTTTAGCGAAGTAAGAAATACTTATTCCTATTTGCAAATTATTACAAAAGTTGGGGTGAATGGAAATGAGTTTGCTAGCAAGCTAGAGAAGTTTTTTGAACCATATTATAGAAATAATCGAAGTTATGAAGTAACTTCTATGACTTTAGAAAGCATGACAGAAATGCTAACAACTATGCTTTCAACGATAACGATTGCTATATCTGTGATTGCAGGAATTGCTTTATTAGTTGGAGGAATTGGTGTTATGAATATTATGCTAGTTTCTATTACGGAAAGGACACGTGAAATTGGAACGAGAAAAGCTTTGGGAGC
>CANBLA010000075.1 GCA_947369305.1 uncultured Clostridia bacterium | reverse complement strand
ATCAATGTTCATGATTGCGTTGTCATTGGCATAACATTTTTATGTGTAGCTGGCTTAATGGCTCGCTGGTTTAGCTTATCAGGAGACACCATTTCAGCCATCATGAACACGGATTATCCGGGCGAAAGACGTGAAGTCGGTGGTGGAGCGACCATTTTATATGCGTATTTTTACAATTTGTTTTTTGCTTACAAATATTGCCCAAATCCATGTGAAGCATCAAGCATGTTGTCCTTTTATCCATTGCCAATTTTGCTTTCGATTGTGTTCCTTTTATTCAATCGAAAAGACAAAAAACACTTAAAATTCTTTATTCCAACGTTGATAATCAGTATATTTTTGACGATTTGGTGCAAATGGGGCTTTCCAGAAATTTTGGCAAAATGCTCGCTCATGTCCATGACAACTGCGCCACGCGCCACAATTGCTTTAGGAACCATTCAAATTTACATGCTTATTTATTTGCTAGGCGCCATGGAGAAAGAAACCAAATGGATTCCAAGTAAAATAGCCTATATTTTGCCGATTTTTGCGATTAGTTATATGCTATATCAAGCTGTTGTAACATGCAGTTTGCCGGGATATTTTGGTTGGTTTAAAATTGTCATTTCTGGAATTTTATTTGGAGTTGCTATTTTTGGAATTTTCAATATGGACAAAGAAAAAATCAGAAATGCTACTTTGTATGGAATAATCTTTATCGCTTTGATAACAGGAATTGCAGTCAATCCAGTCATTCGAACCACCGATGTGATTTACAAAAAGCCAATTTGCTCAAAATTTGCCGAAATCAGAGACCAAAATCCAGATGCACTATGGCTTGGTGATGATACCGGTATATATCTCAATAATTACATGGTTGCTAACGGACTTCGTACGATTGATTCAACGAATGTATATCCCAATTTAGAATTGTTCGAATTATTGCTTGGAGAAAATGCGGAGGCACAAAAACAAGCTTATAATCGTTACGAACACATGAACATCAACATCACAGATGGCGAAACGCACATTGAGCTTCCTGCAGCAGACAATATGCTTATTTGGCTAAATTATCATGATTTGGAGAAACTCGGAATTGATTATATTGTTGTCAAAAATGATATCAATGAGCGTGGGTATGACATGGATTTTGAGAAGGTTTATGAAGAAGATGGGTTGTATATTTTTAAGACTGTTTATGAGTAAATAAAATTTTAAAGATTTGAACGATTAAGAAATCTTTAATCGTTCAAAAGGAGATGAATGTGTGTCAGAAATTAACAAAAATGAATATAGAGAAATTTTTGAAACGGTCAAAAATGAAATTTTAAAATCACAGTATAGAGCCATGCAAGCAGTAAATAAAGAACTGATATTTATGTATTGGCATATTGGGAAAGTCATACTGGAAAATGCGGAGTGGGGTAATAAATTTATTGATCATTTATCTTTGGATTTAAAAATGGAGTTTCCTGAAATAAAAGGTTTTTCGGTTAGAAATTTAAAATATATGCGCAAAATTGCGGAAGAATATCCAGACTTTGAATTTGTGCAACAGGTTGTTGCACAAATTCCGTGGGGACATAATGTGGTTTTGCTAGATAAAGTAAAAGAGTTTGAAGAAAGAAAATGGTATATCGAACAGAGTATACAAAATGGTTGGTCAAGAAATATATTAAATATGCAAATCAGTAGTAAATTATACGAACGCCAAGCAATTGCAGAAAAGATAACCAATTTTCGAAATACTTTGCCCGATGTGCAAAGTGATTTAGCTTTGCAAACCATAAAAGATCCGTATATTTTTGATTTTATTTCTTTAAAAGGAAAAGTGAAAGAAGCAGAAGTTGAAAGTGCCATGATCCATAAAATCAAAGATGTTTTAATTGAATTAGGTAGTGGTTTTGCTTTTGTGGGAAATCAATATAAATTAACGGTTAGTAAAAAAGATTATTTTATTGATTTATTGTTTTATCATTTAAAATTAAAATGTTACATTGTGGTGGAACTAAAGGCAAGAGAATTTGAGCCAGCAGATGCTGGACAATTAAATTTTTATTTGTCTGCGATTGATGATTTGGTAAAAGACGAAACCGATCGTTCTACCATTGGGTTACTTTTATGTAAAACAAAGGATAAATTTACAATCGAATATGCTTTAAAAGATATGAATAAACCAATTGGCGTGAGCGAATATAAATTGTTAGAAGATATTCCAGAATATTTACAAGAACAATTGCCAAAGGCAGAAGATATTGAGTTACACATTCAAGATATTGATGAAATGTGAAAATTTGAACGATTAAGAAATACTTAATAGTTCAAAAAAAGAACGCTAAAAAGTGCGTAAATAGGCAATTACAAGAAATCGAACTGTTAAGGATTTCTTAATTGTTCAAAAAATAAATTTTTTAATAAATAAGGAGGTAAAAATTTTATGAAAATTACAAAATTTCCACAAAGTTGTTTGTTGATTGAAACGAAAGGGAAAAAAGTTTTGGTGGATCCGGGGAATTTGAAGTATCAAGAAGAATACTTTAAGATTTGGAATGGGGTTGATGCGATTTTGATTACGCATAAGCACCAAGATCATTGTTATGTAGAGGTATTAGAAAAAATCGATGAAAAAATTAGACTTTATTCGAGTAGTGAAGTCAAAAATGCTCATCCAACCTTAAAGATAAATGTTGTAAAAGAAGGCGATATATTTGGAGTAGGAGACATTAAAGTCGAAGTAGTGCATGCCGAGCATGGCTATATTCCACCAATGAAAACAGGTGCAAAAGTGATTGAAAATATTGGTTATATCTTAGACGATGGGCAAAACAGAATTTATATAACAAGTGATACGATTTGCTTTCAAAATGAATATAGGTGCGATATTTTATGTGTTCCTGTTTCTGATTTTGGTGTGACAATGGGCGCATTTGAAGCCTCTTTATTTGCCAAAGAAGCAAATGCTAAATTAGTAATACCATTACATGCAGATAATCCAAAATATCCAGTAAATTTTAAGTTTGTAGAAGAAATGTTTGAAAAACAAGAAATTGAATATGAGATTTTGGAAAATGAAGAAACAATAGAAGTGGAATAGGGGAAAATTTTATGAGAGAAATTGCAGTTTGTATTCAAAATGATAACCAAAATGTAACACCAATTGAAACGATTGATGCGATTAAAAAAGCAGGTTTTCGAAATGTTTTTATTCAGTGGTATAATAAGGATTGGGAGTGCAGCCAAAAAGAGCAGTTGGATTATGCGAGAAGTTTGGGATTGAATGTGGTTTTTGCGCATTTGGGTTATCAAAATATTAATGAAATTTGGAAGGAAAATGAGATAGGAGCAAGTTTGGTTCAAAGGTATAAGGAGGATTTGAGGGCTTGCAAAGAAAACGACATTTCTTTGGTGATTTTGCATTTGATTAGCAAAGATTTGGAGCCAATGTACAATGAAATTGGATTACATAGAGTTAAGGAAATTGTGGATTATGCCAAAGAATTAGGAATTCAAGTTGCGTTTGAAAATACGAAAACGTGGGGCTATTTGGAATATGTACTGACAAATTTGGATCATGATAATATCGGTGTTTGCTACGATGCAGGACATTGTCACGCATTTTACGATGACAAATTTAGTTACGAATTATTTAAAAATCGCTTTTTTGCGGTTCATTTGCATGATAATGACAAATCCGATGATTTGCATTTGATGCCATTTGATGGAAGCGTTGATTGGGAACATGTAGTTTCTAAATTAAAAGAAAGTAATTATCAAGGTCCAGTTACATTGGAGCTTTGCTATCGTTGTGATTATTTGAAAATGTCGATTGAGGAGTTTTACCAAAAGGGTTATGAAGTGGGAGAAAAGTTGGCGAGGATGTTTGAAGAGTAAAGGAATCATATAATAAAAAATGAAATAGAAAGAGAAAAACTAATGAAAAAAATCGATAAAATTATTTGTATGTTAATAATAATTGTTATTCTAATTTCCCCAAAGATTTACGCTCACGGCGGAAATATTACTGGCTGGAGAGATAAAAATTCGGATAAAATTACTGAGCAGAATGGAATATTTTATGGATATCATAACCAAGATGGAAAACGTCATTATCACGAAGTTAAATGGAATGAAGAAAGGCAAAAATGGGAAATTGTAAAAACAGCGGTTTATTATGATGAAAATTTCAACAAAATCGATCGAAACCAAGATGAAAAAAGCCAAAAAGTACAGGTTGATTTTTTGGAAAAAGTGGATGGAGATACAGCCAAATTTGAATTAAATGGAGAAAAAATCAAGGTTAGATTTTTAGGAATTGATACCCCAGAAACAGTACATCCAACTAAAGGCGAAGAACCGTTTGGCAGGGAGGCAAGCAATTTTACCGAAGAAAAATTGCAAAATGCAACGAAAATAGAATTAGAATATGATTTGCATGCTTCTAAAACCGATCAATATGAAAGGCATTTGGCTTGGATTTGGATTGATGATGTCTTGCTACAGGAAGAACTCCTCCAAAATGGCTTGGCTAAAGTATATATGTTGCAAGATAATTATAAGTATGCAGATGTTTTGCAAGAAGCAGAAGAAAATGCAAAGTTTCAGAAAAATGGATTATGGAATGTAGAGGGGCTACAAGATACCAAAGAAGAAAAAACAGTAAAAGAAAATGAGAAGGTTTTGGAAATGTTCGTATTAGGTATGGTTTTTGCGGTTGGAATTTTAATAAGATTTTGGAAAAAAAGATGCTAATTTAGCATCTTTTTTAAAAGGGTGTTGACATTATTCTTAAAATGGTATATTATATAAATATATAGCATATTGTTCTGAAAACAGAACAATATAAAAAGGAGTGGAAGATGGCATATTTAACAGTCAATAAACTTTCTGAAAAATGGGGAATTTCAGAAAGAAGGATTCTAAAATTGTGTCAAGATGGAAGAATTCAAGGTGCTATTAAAAAGGGAAGAATTTGGAATATTCCAGAAGATACTATAAAACCAATCGATCAAAGAAGTAAAATTTCCTCTTATGTTAAGGCAGAAAAAAGAGTAATAGTAGCAAATTTAAATACTAAAATTGGTTATCTATTATTACCAATTTTGCAAAAACAAGGTTTTGTTGTGGAAGGAATTTGCAGAGAAGATTCGAAATGGAATGAACAGGCGTTAAAACAAATTCGACTTTTTGAAACCGATTTTGAAAATCGTACAAAATTAGAAAAGACATTAAAACAATTGGGAAAGTATTATGATGGCTTGATTTTTATTGATACAGAGCAAACAGGTGACCAGTTTTTGAAAAATAAAGAATGGTTTATCATACAAATGGTGAAGAAATTGGATTGTGAGTCAAGTGTTGTTTTGGTGAATAAT
>CANBLA010000074.1 GCA_947369305.1 uncultured Clostridia bacterium | reverse complement strand
ATTATCATTCTATTTTTACTCATTTTATCATAAAAATAGATAATTAGCAAGGCTAACTATCTACTTTAATTGAATCGTTAACGGCTCCATTTCATAATAGATTTCTCCATAATCATGATCCGTTTCTTCTACCGGATTTCTAATCGTTTCTACTGGTATGATTTTGATATAATCTGTATCTGTATTTTCAATCAACAAATATTCTACCGTCTCCCAAGTTGCATTACTATATTTTTTATTTGGTATGTCGTGAGGGTCATAATCTTCTCTTGTCCCATTTGAATAAATCAATGTATTTTTATTACTTGTACAAAAAACACTTAGTTCCTTTCCATTGGCATCCTGTACTTTATATTCTCGTGTCATTGGTAAGTGTTCTATTGTAGGATCTTTATAGCGATTCGCAAAAGCATTGGAAGATTGATTTGTTGCTGAATGATTGATTTTCACAATGGTTTGAATCGGTGAGCTAACCACTTTCTCAACTTTTTGTGTAATATTTCTAAACTCTGATTTGATTTCTGGATTTTCGATTACTTTACTATCTTTCAAAATTGCATTTTTCGAAACATTTACTTCAAAATCACCTGGTAAATCTATTACATTTATATCTGGTGTTTTCATCATTTCACCATCACGATTAGCAGCAAACCATTGGCAATCATTTCGCCAACCTGTTAAAGAACTCCAATTTACAATACTTGCTAACTTATTATTTTTTAGTGTAATTTTAAAATCCTCTTTTCCTTGTAGTTCATCATCTGTTAAAGAATACATCGTATAAACTTTATATTCATAATCACTTATTTTTTCTATCTTTTGCCAATTTCTAACATAATATGGCGTATCATCAATGTAGATACTTGCATACCAATCCATATTTGGATTAAATTTATCGTAAGTGTATGTTCCACCCTTTTGGTCATAATTTAATGAAAGTGCTGGAAGAAAACTAGTATTTTTTCGTTCTTCAATTAATTCTTCTATTTCAGCCAATTTTTCTTCATATTTCGCATCAATATCTTCTTCTGGAACCACAATATCTTTCTCAACAATTTCATAATTTCCTTTATTAAACTCTTCGGTATATATTTTATTTTTTAATTCATCCGTAACCGAATCTCTTAATTTCCTTTTATTTTCATTTTGAATTTGTAAATATTCATCTGTAAGAACATTTTCACCTATTTTTAATTTCTTATAATCTTCCTCACTTAATTTGACATCAAATTCCAAAATTGTAATTCCCTCACTGCATAATGTAGAGGTCAATTCTACACTTGTATTTCCAAAAGCAACTACTTGATTTTCCACTAGTTGCTTATATTCTATATATTGATTAGAAAATTTAATTCCTAGCCAATCTGTTGCAGGAATTCCGTCGATTGTTCCTCCTGTTGCAGCATAAACACAAAAAGTACCTACTAATGTCCCTAATATCGAAAGAATTGCAGCTATAAAATTTCTAAAATAAGGTTTGTTTTTTCTTTTATTTTCTAATGTATGATTAATTCTGTTTTGAATTTTTATCGGAATATCAATATCATTTTGGCATACAGATTTTATTAAATCTTCAATATTATTCATAATAACCTCCTTCATATTGATTTCTAAGCTTGTACTTTGCACGAGATATTTTACTTCTAATCGTGTTTTCGTTGACTTTTATAATTTTGCTAATTTCTTTTGTCGAATATCCTGAATAGTAATATAATGTCAAAATCAATTTTTCTTCTTCGTTTAGATTTCTAATTAGGATGTCAAAACTTATATTTTCAAAAGAATTGTCTTCTATCATTAAATAATTTTCAACTTCTTTTTCTTCATAAGATACATCTTGCTTTTTTCTTTTTTTATAAATCTTGTTACATTCGTTAATTAAAATTTTTATCAGCCAAGTTTTAAATAATTTATTATCTCTCAGTTTACGCAAATTTTTATAGCAAGATAAAATCGTCTCTTGTATCGCATCTGCTATATCATTTTCATCTTTTAATTTTGTTTTCGCAATTAAATACATCTCTTTTTGAGTTAATAATATCAGTTCATTAAAAGCATTCTCATCACCTTTCTTGGCTTTCTTTACAAGTTCTTCCACTGGCTAATCCTCCATATTTTAGTATGCATACTTTATATAATAATTAGATTTCTTTACGGCTCCATTTTGTTGCATAAAAATTAAATTTATTTTATCACAAAAAAGATTAGACTTTTTTACAAATCTAATCTTTCTATAACCTATCTGTTTTTTCTCTTCATATTCCTTATTATTACAACTCCCATCAAACTTACAAAAACAATCAAACATATAATAAAAATCGTATGACTCATTTTTGTAATTTCTTCTGCTGCTAAACTATTTTCTTCAATCGCCTGTACTTCTTTGATTTCTGTTGTTTCTATTTCTTTATGTTGTTCTTGCCATTCCGCAAATCTTTCTAAAAATTTATCATAATTTTTCGGCGTTTCTGAAATGAATTTCAATTGATATTCACCATCAACAATTTCAAATTCAGCAAAAGCTATATTACGTCCTTTTACGTTCCAAGTTGTCTTTTCTGGTGAATACGGCGTAACCGAAAAATCAAAATTGACTTTTTCATAATTTTCACCATATCCAGTCATCCCCCAACCTAAACCATCGATTCGAAAATCTGTAATTCTTTTTTCTTCTGGAACGTTTTCTCCTTTGAATGTTTCAAGCCAATCAGAAAGAGCTTTTTCGTATGCTTGTTCCTGTTTCTTACGATTATTCATTCTATTTTTCCTCCACTTTCTCTAACACAATTTCTGCTGTATTTCCGTGATAATCCACACAAAGCGTTATCGTGTCAGTCGCATCATATTTTGTTAAATCAAAGGTGCAGTTTGATGTGTAAATTCCTGTTTCCTCATCAATCGAACCTCCGCCATTTTCTCTCGGCCCTTGTGTCATTTCAAACTTTTCTCCTTTTTCGTTTGTCAAATATTTATCATATTGCCAAACATCCATACTTTTTTTCGAATATTCTTGATACTCTGGCGTATTACGAAGTGGATTTTCTAAGTAATTTAAAATATCAACATCTTTCAATTCATCATCTTGTGGCAATGATTTCCAAAATTCAATTTCTGGTGTTGTTGGTTCTTTTGGCCTTTTTTCTGCTGGTAATTTTAAAGAAATATCCATTCCTGTATCATATACCCTAGCAGAAATTACATTGAAATCTTTATTTGTGGTACTTTTTTGCTTATAAATTAAATTGGTTCGATTATACATCTTTTCTGGCACATCTATTGCAAAATTCCAATCACCAGTTAATGTTATTTCTTCATCTCCCATCACAGTTTCGTTCCTTGAAATTCTGATTTTCTTCATTTCTACATTTAACTTTTTGCTTTTTGGAAAAGGCGCCCCATCTGTATAAATATTATAAATCACTTTCACATGATTTTCATTTTTCTCTGATACAAATGTATTCACACCTGTATTAACCCATTTATCATCTGGTTTAGTATCATAATTGTAATCTAGCTGATGTTCTTTGCAAAATGCATCAAATGAATCTCTAAACATCGAAAATAATACAACATCATTTTCATCGTAAATCACTAAATCTGGAAAATTCATTTCCATAACATCTTTCGATTTTATCATTTCTTGTGCTTTTTCGGATAATGCAACATCAAAAGTCATACTTAAATTGAAATCATCCATCACAAATTCATCAACCTTGATCTGTGTCTCTGCATCTTCTATGATTTCTCCAGTTTCTTCATTTTCGATACTTGCATTTGAATTTTGATAATCCATCGTTGTATTTTCAATATATCCTTCGTTGATAGCTGTTCCCATACCATTTCCAGTAAAGAAAAAATTCTCATAAATCTTCGTTGAGATTTCTTTGGCAAATACCATACCAGAAATAGAAACGATCATACAACAAGCAACTGCTACTGATTTAAAAATATTACTCTTTTTTGGCATTTCTATATTTTCCTCCTTTTGAAAGTTAGATATAGAAATTTTTAATTTTACGTTTTCTATTATTTCTTGATTATCCTTCATATCTATATCCTCCTTTTTCTAAATCTTTTTTTATTTTTTTACGCATTCTATGTAATTTGGATTTTACACTAAATTCTGAAACATTCATTATTTTGGCAATTTCTCGGATTTTTCTTGCAGAATAATAATACAATTTAAAAATCATAACATCATCATCTTTCATTTGTTTTAAGGATTTTTCTATTTTCTGCATTGTTTCACGTTCTTCATATCTCATATCAATTGGAAAATCTTTCGAAATCTCGTTTTCAAAATCAGAAATATCAATATGATACTGCAACTTTCTTATCTTTTCTCTTACCAAATTCCTAACAATTCCAGCAATATAAGAACTTAATAATTTTTCACTATCCAATTTGTCAGTATTTTTCCATACAATGAAAAAAGTATCTGATACAATTTCCTCGATATCCTCTTGAGACAAAGCTGCCAAACTCATATTTTCGATAATTTTGTATATGTATCCACTATATTCGTCGATTATTTTTTCTAAATCGAGCTGATTTTGATTTTTATAATTCTTTATTTCATTCCTTCTTTTCAATTTAGCTAAAACTCCTTTATTTTTAGGTACCTTCATTTATATATTGATTAAAAAACAGAAAAGGTTTCACTTTTTATTAAATTTTTTATAACATAAATTCTACTTTTTCATTCTATTATAAAAAATTTGTAATTTCCAGAAAAAAGAAGATATTAATCTCTTAATATCTCCATAATTTCTTTATTTTTCAATTAACTCACTTGTATATTTTTTTCCATCTACTGTGAAATTAACAAATAATTTTTTCTCTAAATCCTTTTTGCCAGCATCATAAGTTATTTTATACGCATCTTCTCCTTTGCTTCCACTACTAATGTCTTGATACATTTTTCCTTCACTATTTGTAACATTTAGCATATTGGTCATAGCTTCTCCAAAATTTCCTTCAAAATCTTTTCCAGCTGTTATCAAATCTCTGTATGCTTGTGATTTAAAAGTCAATACCAAACTTGTTTCAGTAAGTGTTGCCTTTTCTATTTCAAAATCTGGAATTTCATTTGCTAATTTTAATTCTAATGTATTTCTTTCATAAAATTTATCAGGAACATCAATTTCAAAAATCCATTTTGCATCTGTAATCTCAAAATATTCTTTGGTATCAATCGTATGTTTTTCTAAATTAACAGAATCCAAATCATACATATCATATCCTAAATCAAAAACTCGGATATACAATTTTTTGCTTCTTGGAAAAGCATCTTTTGCTCGTAAATTAATATTTGCTTTAATCGTTCGTTCTTGCTCATTTACTTCAATAGGTCC
>CANBLA010000073.1 GCA_947369305.1 uncultured Clostridia bacterium | reverse complement strand
TAGAAGATTTTGCCAAAACATATTTCCCAGAAAGCAAAATTATTTACCGTTGGAACGCAGAAGACACGGTTGGATTAGACAAAATTCCGTATATTGGCGAATATTCCGAAGTACGAGAAAACATGTATGTCGCAACAGGCTTCAAAAAATGGGGCATGACAAGTTCCAACGTAGCTGCCAATTTAATTACCGACAAAATTATGGGCAGAAAAAATCCCTATGAAGAAATTTTCAATAGCACAAGATTAGAGCCCATTAAAAATCGAGAAGAAATGAAAAATATGTTAAAAGAAGCCGGAAAATCCATGATAATGCCACATTTGAAAGGCGAAAAAGACAAAAAATATTGTGCCCATTTAGGCTGTGAAGTAAGCTGGAATGAGGTCACAAAAACGTGGGATTGTCCTTGCCACGGAAGTCGTTATGAGCAAGATGGTACATTAATTGAAGGACCAAGTGTTCATGATTTAGACTAAAGCGAGATTTCTTTCCTGTTTAAATAGGACAAAAATCCACTTTCTGATGTAAAATTAAATTTTAATTTAGAACCACAAAGCATTTGCGTAGACTTTTTAAATGTTTTATTAATTTGGTTATTTCCATATTTACCATCTCCAATGATAAAATGCCCAATGTGCGCAAGATGAGCGCGAATTTGATGTGTTTTTCCCGTATGAAGAATCACATCAAGTTCGCTCGTATTATTTTGCTCATTTTCCGAAATAATGGTATATTCTGTGACAATTTTTACATAATTTTTTTGTGGCGTATCCGAAATGTATACCATACTTTTTTTTCGATCTTTAAAAAGATATGCAGTCAAAATAGCATGTTTTTTTGGAAAAATCCCAAAAACAGTAGCTTGATAATGCTTTTCAATCTCGTGATTTTTAAATTTTTGCAGTAAAATCGATAAAGCGGTATTATTTTTAGCATACAAAATAAGCCCAGTCGTATTACGATCCAAGCGATGACAAGGCTGACAGCAAGCACCAAATTGCTTTTGCACAAGAGAAGTTAAAGTATTTTCCAAAGAATGATTTTCTGTCACTAAAATGCCACTAGGCTTATTAATTACGAGGATATTTTCATCTTCATAAATCACTTGCAAAGTCGTTAAAGAGCCATAAAGGAGTTCATCTGCTAAAAAAATAGTAACTTCATCATTGGTATGAAGCATAACATTTTCACTCACTCTTTTTCCATTGATGCGAATGTCTTTTTTACGAAGTGTTTTGTAAAAAGTATGAGAATGCATGTTAGGAAAAGTACTCAAAAGAAATGTATTTAATTTTTTATGATGATATTTTTCATTGACAATTATTTTTTTCATACCAATATTATACTGGAAATTAAACAAAAAAACAAGTATAATTTGACATAAAATAGAAATTATGGTATAATAAAAATATCAACATAATTAGGAGGCAACAAAAAATGGCAAAAGAAAAATTTCCAGAGGCTTTTAAGATTACAGGGTGTGAAACTGAATTTTTGTATTTGTTGGAACGAAAAACAAAAAGTAACAAGAAGGAGTATACTGTAATGAAGGCAAAACATGATGGTATTGAAAAGGTAGAGAATAAGCCAGCCAAAGGTTCGATACTACCGATATATTTGCTTTTGTTAAAAACCTTGTATTTTGTTGGCACGATGGAAATATCATAAATACATTTAGTGTTTATGGAAAAGCAGGGAGAACGGAAAGTTTGTTCTCTCTGTCTTATTTTTCAAAAATTTTTATAAAACACTTGATTTTTCCAAAAAACTATAGTAAAATAAAAACAAATACCACTTACTTAGATTCAGGGAAAAACCTACCGTAAACTCAGTTTGTGGCAAATATATAGAAAATAGGAGGATTTTTAGAGATGACAAAGGAAAGAAAACAAGAAATTATCGATACGTATAAAAGAGAGGAAAACGATACAGGTTCACCAGAAGTTCAAATTGCTCTTTTAACTGAAAGAATTACCGAACTTACGGAACACTTAAAAGTACATCCAAAAGATAATCACTCAAGAAGAGGATTATTAAAAATGGTTGGTAAAAGAAGAAGTTTATTAAAATATCTAGCCAAAAAAGATGTTAATCGTTATCGTGAAATATCGGAAAAATTGTCAATTAGAAAAACGGTATAAGATGAAAAAGCCTGTTGCTTGTAAAAGTGATGGGCTTTTTTGGTAAAAAAATTGACATATTATGTAAAATATGCTATAATATTAATACAAACTCGAATAATCGAGAATTTAGAAAGGAGAAAATATTATGAAAAAAACTATGTTGTGGGAGGAAGAAATTCGGAAGGTATTGACGGAAACAATCAAGTTTCAGGATGAGGAAAGAAAAAAGGCAGAATGGGTAAAGGACTTGTGGAATTATATTCTCCCGCAGAACTATGAAACAGTAGTAAAAGATCTGTATTCTAAAAAGGAGCTCCTACCGATGTTAGAGTTACTGAATTATGAACAGAGAAATGATCTCTTTGAAAATATTTCCGATATGATATGTTTGTTAATCATAAGAGACTGGGATGAGAACTACCAGAGAGAGATTATGGAAAAAATTCCGCTGAATCGATTGAAGAGACTGTTAAATAGTGAAACCATTACTGGTTTTGAGATAGAGGAAATAGTCGAGGTGATTTTTGTTTCTTTTAAGAATGCTTCAGGAAAAAAGAAAATAGAAATGTTAAATTGTGTTTCCGTAGAATTATTGGAAAAGGCAATAAACTTTTCTTGTATGGGATTTTTCGATTTTTGGAGCAATATGGATGAGGATTTCTTAACACCAAAAGAAACTCTGGAACAAAGAAATTTCTTTGAGAGACTTGTTGCTTTGCCAAGAGATTCGCATAAAATACTTTGTGGTACTTCGGTGGAATTTCTATGTTATCTCTTTGAGGAACATAGAGACTTAGTTGACAAATCCTTTTTGAAATCTGTGCTTGTGAATTTATCAAATGATAAATATCAGCGGTTTTTTAATACTTTCATGGAACAGGATGAAGTAGGTATAGAGGATTTATTTTCGGATACTGTTTTGAAACGTGTTTTATATCTGTCAGTAAACCTTGAGTGCAGAGCCTATATTTTGTGCAATGTATCAAAAATGCTTTTGTTAGAGCTGTATAAAGATTTGGAGCCAAAAGATAGGGTGGAGGCGCTCGGCATCATGTTAGGTGAGACTTTAGTTCTTGGGAACACACAAAAGGAAATGGAAATGTTTCAGAGAGCACGTTTCGTATTAAAAGAACTGGAAAAAGAAGCCAAAGGCAACCTTAATTTCCTCTCCTTTATAGAAAGGGCGATTTTAAAAGAATTAAGCGCATAGTTTTTGCTGAACTTCTATTAGACTCCTGTTTATTGTTTAAAATAAGATAATAAACAGGAGTTCTTTATTTATGAAAAGGACTTTACAAATTATGGAAAAAGAAGTATAATATTAACATAAACTCGCATAATGTGAGAATTAAGAAAGGAGATACTATGATTGAAACATTAGAACTACGGAGCATATTAAATAATGCTCTGATAAGGCAGGAGAGAGAAATAAGAAAAGCAAGGAAAAAGAAGGAACCGATTGAAAAACTTTGGGGCTATATTAAGCCAGGTAGATTTGAAGACTTAATTTGTGAGATAAGTCACAAAGGATTGTTGAGCGAACTCCAAGATTTATTAGATGACTGGGATAAAGTGAAAATTTGGGATAATATTTCTGATTTTTATTTGGTAAGAATTTTAGAGGATAATTATCCAACAAACCATATACCAATTCTTCAAGAAATGTCTTCTGAAAGAATCGAGCAGTTCCTTAATAGTGGGTATTGTCGCTACAGTTTTGTTTTTAACATGACGAATATTTCAGATAATGTAGGAATGTTAAAAATGATATCTTTATCATCATTGGAAAGAGCATTTAGAGAAACTCTGGGATTATTGTGCGGAGTGCTGGCAAGAATTGTTCATGGAGAAGTAGATATGGATGATGAGAATGAAATTTTCCGAAAGATTGCTCAGTTGCCAGCAGGTACGGTTGCAAGTATATTGGAGGAAAGTGACGTTTTAGTGGTATCTAAATTGCTTGAAAAAATGACACCAGAAGATATGGCGGAAGTTCAACAGAAAATTCGAGCCAAAGAACTCTATAACGTAGTAGAGAAAAGCAATTATCTTATACTGGATTTAGGGGCTGTTGAAAGACTGTCAAAGGAAGAAAGAATTAAAGCCTTTACTTTTCTAAAAGCACAAAATGTTCGACTGACAGATTTTTTTCGTAGAGAAGATATTATTAAATATATTTATCCAATTATTTCTTTGGAAGAAAAAGAGTATATTTTGCATGATGTTTTAATAAAAGATGAGTTGATTACATTGTACGAAAGTTTGTCAGAAGCAGATCGGCAAGAAATGTTGCTTATTATGGTTGGACAAAAAGTATCTGGTCACTGTGAAGCAGCAAGAATTGAGGAAATGCGCGAAAATGCGATTTTTGTTTTGGAAGAAAAAGATGGTGAATTAAGCTATATTGAGAAACTTGTGTTGGATGACTTAAATTTGAGAGTAGATTAGAAGGGAGAAACAATATGAGAAACTATTTTGAAGAAACTTTATACTGTCAAGAACGAGCAATGAAAAAAGCCAGAAGAAACCGTCTCCAATTAATCGATGAAAACTTCTTTGATCTTATTTTACCAAGTAATTATGAAGGAGTACTGAATAAAATAAGAAAAGAAGATCAGAAAAAATTTGCTGATTTTTTAAGACGCTTGAATGGTTATCGGAAAGAAAGACTCTATAGGGAATTGAGCTATTTAATGATTGGTGAATGTTTGATGGCTAATTTGGATGAGATTTCAAAAACTATTTCAGAGGTTTTACCGGTAGATTTGAAGAGATTTTTCAATAATAAAAAAGTTGCTACCCATCTCGTCTTTTCTATTTTTTGCAAGTGTGATGTGAAACGTAAGATATATCTTATAAGAGAAATATTTTCTCAAGAAACTATAGTAGCAATAGTATGCTATGGTGTCGAAAATGAGAAGGATCAGAGTGTTATGCTTTTGAAACTTCTTCAGAAAATTTGGAAAGAATATAGGAATACAGAGTTAAAAGAGACTGTTTTCAAAAAAATGGCACAATTGCCACCAAAGAAAATTGCAGAATTAGTGCAAGAAGATATTGATTCAGAAGTAATTCAGCAGATTTTTCAGTATATGGAAAACTTTATTTCATGGAATTTGGATGAAGCAGGATGGAAACGGTTGTACAAGTGTTTGCCCAAGCAGAAGATTGAAATGAGAAAGAGAATGTCGATTGAGGCGATTTATTGTATGTATCATTATTTGGAAAAAGAAGAAAAGAAAGATATTTTATTTGGAATTTTGGAAAATAATGAGATT
>CANBLA010000072.1 GCA_947369305.1 uncultured Clostridia bacterium | reverse complement strand
GCCCTACTTTATAACCCTGCGTTTCGATTAATAAGGTTTCTTCTTGAATCATTTGGATGTATTTAGCATCGTATTTTTTAATTCGGTTGGCACGCTCGTCTAAGGCTTTTTGAACATGTTCTTTGGTCACAATTTTGGATTTGCTAATTTTTCCCCAAGTAGAAGCTTCTCCAATAATTTGACCGATTTCACTAAATTGCGTCGAAATTTTGGTTTTGTCACCCGATAATTTTGATGCAAATTCAACTACTTTTGCAGTTGCTTCTTTGTCCAAATCTAACAAATTTTCTTGCTCGCAAAAACTTTTGATAAATTTGGATACTTTTATAATATTTTCTGTTGTTTTAGGCGCCGATTCTTCAAATTCAACTTTGATTTTAAACAATTTTTTGAAATCATCATCCATCGTAAGCAATGTGTGATACATATTGCTACTGCCAATTAACAAAACTTTCAAATCCAATTTGATTGGCTCTGGCTTTAATGAAATCAAAACCATAGAATTTCGTTGTTCTGCCACATTTTCAATTGCTAATTCTTTGACTCTTAATGCTTTTTTCAAAGCCTCATAACACGCCGGATTCGCAATCAAATCCTTAATTTGGAATAAAATATAACCACCATTTGCCTCATGCAATAAGCCCGGTTTCAACATCATATAATCTGTTTTTAGCATACCATAATGATTTTCATATTCTAATCTTCCGAAAATATTGTTATAAGAATAATTCGTATCCATAATAACCGGTGCACCTTCGCGTTTTGAATTATCCACAAATAAATTAACGCGATAATTTAGCCATGGTTCTCTTAAAACTTGCGTTGCTTGTGGTGCAGTCTGTTGTTCTGCTTGTTTTTCATCTGAATCTGGCGCTAAAAAACACTCAATATTTTTTAAAATATCTTTTTTTACCCCATCTAAATACGTGCTGATTTTTTTATTTCTTTTATAATTTGACTTTAATGCATTAATTTGCATGTTGACTGTCATTAAAGCAACATTGGATTGCCATGTTTCAATTTTTTTCTCGGACTCTCTTTCAATTCCTTTAATATCTGACAAAGCTGAAAAAATCAATTCTTGCACTTGCGCTGATTTTTCCTCGTACTGAATTTTGATTTCTTGTGGTAATTTTTCGAATTCTTCTTCCGCAATCGTTTTTCCTTCATACATCGGCATCATGTAGATGCCATTATCGGTAGATTTGATTTGAAACCCTTGTTTCATGGTTTTATCATTTAATTTTTTGAGTAAATTTTCTCTCTTATCATCAAACTCTTGTTTGATAATTTGTTTTTCTTTTTCGAATTCGTCATTGTTAAACGTCTTTTTGATATCTTTTCGGATGTCTTTTACAAAACTTTCCATATTTTCCTTGAAAACCTTACCTTGCCCCGCTGGAAAAGAAATCGCAACAGGCTCATTTGGGTCTTCAAAATTATAAATATAGCACCAGTCATTTGGCACTTTTTCTTTGACGGCTTTTTGTTCCAAATAGCGCTTCGTATACATCGTTTTTCCAACGCCAGATGGTCCTTCTAAGTATAAATTATAACCTTTTACATCAATATCAATCCCAAATTCTAATGCTTTTAAACCTCGATCTTGTCCATAAATTAAATCCGAAGTATCTTCAATTTCTTTCGTTGTTTCAAATCCAAACATATTCGGATTGCAAATATCTTTCAAATCCTTTGGTAATAGCTCGTTTTCATTTATTCTTCTCATTTGTACTTCCCCCATATTTTATCTTTTATGATTATTTTATATCAAAGCCTATTTTTTTTCAATCATTTTTTATAAATTATTTAAATTTTTTACCATCAAAATTGCTCTTTTTTTTGCTTGATAATAATTACTACGTTCTCCAATTTTTTTAAAATTCAAATTTAAATACATTTTTATTGCAATTTGATTTTCTTCACAAACCTCTAAAAAGATTTTTTTTATTTGATTTTTTTCTGCTATTTCAATGATTTTTTCTAACAGAATTTTTCCAATTCCATTTCTTCTTTCCGACTTTTTGGTAACAATATTCATCAATTCTGCTTCGTTAAAATTCAGCATGATTCCAGCAAACCCAACAACTTTATCATTTTTTTTAGCAACAATATATTTTCTATTATCTCCCATTAATTCTGTTTTTAACAAAGTTGGTGTCCAAAAATCGTCAAAATCCGAAATTAAAACATTTTCAATTTGTTCAAAATCTTTTAATGTCATTTCATAAATTTCCATTTTTCATTCTCTCCGCCTGTGATTTTCTTAAATAGAGTGGCAAAATTGTATCGGCATTTTTCTCTTCTTCTTTTTGGTATTTTTGATAAGCAATTTTTCCGCCAAAACTTGCTCTTTGTTCATTTTTATCCAAAAACTCTGCTCCGTGGGAAGTTTTCTTGAAGCAATGTTTTATAAAGAATCGCAGCATCTCCTATACAAACAAAATCTTTATATTTTTTTAAAATTTTTATAACAGAAAAAATATCATCTGCTATTAATTCTTGTAGTGGCTCACATTTGTTATCGAAAATTCCACAATAAACTTGGTGATTTCGTGCATCTATTAGACTTATTTTCAACTTTGGAGAAGTATCCAATTTTGCCAAAGTTTCCAGAGAATTCACACCAATAACGGGAAGTTTTGCCACTTCAGCCATTGCTTTTACACTTGCCACACCAATACGAATCCCTGTAAAAGATCCCGGTCCTATGCAACAAGAAAGAAGTTCAAAATCAGCTAGTGTTACATGATTTTTTTCCAAAATTTTAGCTACCATTGGCATTAAATTTTCAGAATGAGTTTGCCCATTATCCAAGTTAACTTCATCTATCATGTCATCGTTTTCTAGAATAGCTACACTACATATTTTACTGGCTGTATCAATTGCTAAAATTTTCATAAATTTCTCCTTTTAAAAATTTGTAATTTGTATAATTCGTTTCTTTTCGTGTCTTAAATCTCGTAAAAAAGTAATTTGGGTATAATGTTCTGGTAAAATATCTTCTATAATTTCCCCCCACTCAATAATGCTAACACCTTTTTCAAAATACTCATCTCCACCAATTGCCAGAAATTCATCACTATCATTTAAACGGTATACATCAAAATGATAAATTGGAAAACTTTTTGTTGGATATTCATTTACAATGGTGAAAGTTGGACTAGAAATTTCGTTTTGCAAGTCAAAAAAACTCAAAATTCCTTCTGTCAATTTTGTTTTTCCGGCTCCTAAATCTCCTGAAAGAACTAAAACATCTCCTATTTTTAAATTTTTTGCTATTTTTTTCCCAAATTCTATGGTTTCCTTTTCTGAATTTAATATGATTTCTTGCATGTTTTTTATCCTTGTTTTTATTTTTTAAAATTATATCATATGGCTTTTGAAAAGTATATAGTTTTGGTAAAAATTATGCCAAGAAGATTTTCTAATTTCTCTGTTCCTAAGCTACCATTCTTCCTTTTTAAATAAAAAAACGAAAAAATCAACCTTAACAGTTAAATTTTTTTAATACTAATTACAACGCAATTCATACGCATTTAACTTAAAATTTTGTACAATTTTAAGTTAAAATCCTAATTATTGGGTCATACGAAATAAATCTGTAATGCATTTTAAATACATCTTGAAACAAAAAGAGGTGCTTCGGAAAATTCCACGCACCTCTTCACATAATTGACAATTACCTATTTAATATCACTATAAATTTCAGGACCTTCTTTTGACCATATCCACTCTACACCTTGCAAATCAGTGTAATACAAATGAAATTCATGTGCTTTCCATCTTGTATAGTGAAAGTTACCAACAAAATAAAAAAAGCAATCACCTGCTAAAATTGGATATGTACAAAAATTATAAAATATGTTAATATGAATAAAGAAAGTAATAATTTATATGGAGAATGAAATGAAAAGTTATAAAGAATTATTTGAAAAAGAATTTAATACATCTCAACAAATAGATGAAACATTTGCAAAAATTTGTAATGAACAAAGTTTTAGAAAAGGTATTGAGTATTTAAAATCAATTAATTGTGAATGGCTAGATTATGATGGATATACTATTTTATATACTATAAATGAGTTAACTAAAGTATCAACAACTGATGAAGAAAAAAGAAAATTAATTGAGCGAATATCTAGTCAAGAAGATGTTGTTGAAACAAAAATAGAAGAAAATGATAAGTTTAAAATTTCACAAATAGTTATTTCAAAAAAAGACTATGAAATTAGAGCTATGCAACTTTCAAAATTATTACCCAAAGCAGTGGAAATATTACCTGATTTAGAAGATGACAGAAGGGCAGGAACTTGTTTTGAAAAAGCATATCATATATCTTTACATTTAGGCATTCCAAACGATATAGTGACAGGTTATTGTTATGGTTATACTGATAAATCAAAATTTCTTCATAGTTTTGTTGAAACAATACTTAAAGATGAAAGAGTTGTAATTGATGGAACTTTAAATGCAATTTTCAATAAAGAAGGCTATTATAAATTAAGACATATAGAACCAATTACAAGAATCTCAAATAAAACATTAGAAAGTGATATTGAGAGATATTTGAAAAGTTTTAAAACAATATCACCAGAAGTATATTATATTTTTAGAGATGAAATGATAAGAGATTTTGAAAAAAACTCAGATATTTTTGAAAGATAATCTACAATTTTAAATATATTTACTTAATATGTGTAGTATAAATTTTATAAATTGAAAATAAAATAGCATTTTAGCAACTTGACAAAATCAAGTTCTAAATGTTATAGTATATATTGATTAGTAGTTTAGTAACCTACGGGACTAGACTCGGAGTAGATCGTACCTCGGGTAACCTACGGGTCCGAGGTCATTTTAATATAAATTGGAGATTAAAAAAATGAGTGAAAAAGTATATACAATTGAAGAAATAAAAGAAATGATATACGATATATTAAGAAAATATGGAATTGAAAAAGCATATATATTTGGTTCATATGCAAGAGGTGAAGCAAATCAGCAATCTGATGTTGACATTATGATAAGAAAAGGAAAATTAAAAACACTTTTGCAATTATCTGCACTTGCTTATGAAATAGAACAAATTTTAAAAAAGCAAATTGATATTGTTATAGAAGAAACATATACAGATGATATAAATTATGATAGCGAAACAATAAAACTTGCTAAAAATATATTTTATAACGAAGTAAAGAAAGAGAGATTGGATATATATGAGTAATTTAAATAGAAATTTAACAGTATTATTACATATGAAAGAATACTGCGAACAAATAGAAAAAACATTTGATATGTTTGGGAAAAATATAGAAGATTTTAATACTAACGTTGTTTTTAGAAATGCAATTTCTATGCCTATATTTCAAATAGGAGAACTTGTTAATCATTTAACAGAAGATTATATTGTAGCA
>CANBLA010000071.1 GCA_947369305.1 uncultured Clostridia bacterium | reverse complement strand
ATAAACGTTTAATGGTTTCTAATGGTGGTGCTAAATCTTTATGACCAGTTAGTAAAATAATGTATAATTCTTGATTGAATTTTCGAATTTCTTCAACAACTTGGTCACCATGTATAGGAGTCATGATAAAGTCAAGTAGCATTAAATCAAAATGCTCATTTTTGACACGTTCAATTGCTTCTAGTGGATTTGTACATCCAACTAATGTATAGCCAGAACGACGTAAAAACACAGATAGCGAATCAATAATGCCACCTTCGTCATCAACTGCGATAATTTTATAATTATTTTGTCCAGAAAGTTGATTTTGTTCAGAAAGTCTCATAAAGGTAATCTCCTTTTTTCATTTTCTTTATTTTATATTATTTTGTGTGGATAGTCAATAAGATTTAAAAAGAATTGTCGAAAAAAGAAGAAAATAACGGTAGTATAATGTGGTTAACAATAATAGACGAGAAAAGAAACTTCATGTATGAAGTTTCTTTTGATTAAAATTAGCTTGGAATTGGTAGTGTGATGTAAAATGTAGTTCCTTTGTTTAGTTCAGTTTCATAGTTTAAGTCCCCATTAAAATGAGCTTTAATGTTTGAGTAGGACATAAACATACCAAGTCCAGTACCATTTTTACCTTTTGTGGTAATCATTTCTTTAAATAATTTTTCTTGAGCGACTTCTGAAATACCTGAACCATAATCTTTAATAGAAATAATGATAGTATTGTTTTTTTGATTAGCGGTTAATTCTATTTTTTTATTAGATTGAGTTTTATCATATGCTTCAATAGAGTTAGAAATAATGTTGTTTACGATTTGAACTAAACTATTAATATTTCCAGATAGTAAATTCGAATCTCCAACGTTATTGCGTATTTCTAGGTCTGCTAAAGCATTTTTGATTTCGTGTTTCATTAAAATATCAACACGCTTGAATAATTCTGTAATAGAGAAGTTAATTGATTCGCTTTCTGATAAAGTAACGGCTTGCCCTTTTACAGTTGTAATAATGTCTGACATATAAGAAATATGGCTCTTTAATTTTTCTATCCATTCTCTCATATCAGAGGCAATCTCATGCATATCATGATTGGTAACAGAATCATTATCAATCGATAAATCAAACTCAGTAATTAAATCAGATAAACCTTCTAATCCACCTGCAACGGAAAAAATTGGTGTTTTTAAATTGTGTGCAATTCCTCCAATTAATTGTCCAAGTGAGACAAGACGTTCTTGTTCTATTAGCATTTCTTGATTGTTTTCAATGGTTTGAATATCTTGTTTATGTTGAGTAATATCTTTGAATAATATAAGTGTACCTAAGAAGGTGTGTTTGTTATAAATATTGTTTATTTCAATTGAAAAGGTTTTTGCTATTTCAGGAATTTCATTTTCAATTTGAAATGTTTCGTATGAATCTTTTACTTTTAGAAGGGTTTGTTTAAAAGTATCTTGGATTTTTATATTAGTATTTTGAGATGATAGGTTGAATAAGTTTTTACTTCTTATATAGTCGGATTTTGTGCGGAATGTATGTAAAAAGGTTTCGTTGAAGTCGATGATGTTGTAGTTTTCATCTAATATAATATAACTATCTGAAATTTGATCCACTATTTTTTGTAGTGCAATTGGTGCTGATGAGATAAATTTAAATTTGAATATAGCTATGGCATAAAATAGAGCCATAAAGGCAAAGGCAATTGGTGTTGCATACATTGAAATTTGAATTATTTTTGCAGTTCCTAAAAGATTTATAATAAGAGGAATACAAGTTCCCAAGGTTAGTAGTAAGGACTGTTTTGAAAAAAATCCAGAATTTTTAAAGGAATACTTTAGAAAAATTATAATAGCAATAAAATAAAGTCCATATGAATAAACAGAATGTATTGGAAACCATTTTCCATAGACTAATTCTGTTATATTGGTAGAGTATTTTACATATAATAAATGATGATATTCATTTGTTAATAATAATATGGTTGATATTATAGGAATAACTAAAAATATAAAATGTTTTTTAGTTAGATTAATTTTTGTATTAGCAAAAATCATAGCTAGTGCAAGGAATGCAATTGGGGAAAAATGTACTCCAATACCAGATATTTTTTCAAATGAAAATGGATTAATATTAGTATTTTGGAACGATATTTGCAACACCGAGCCCAAAATCCAAATAAATATAGCAACTAAAAAGCTAAGAAATGCATTTTTTAATTGATTTTTCTTTTTTTGAGTAAAGAATATTATTAAAAAAACTATAAAAATTAATGTTTCTGAGATTAACATTGAAATTAGCGAATTTATATTCTCCATTTATTTCTCCTCCTTAAAAAAATTTATTTTTTTCATATAATTTATATATTTTTGAATATAGTTTTCTTCTATTTTTGGCCATTCAAATCCTAAACGTTGCAAAAAGAATTGTGTTAAAGTAGAGCTTAAATCGACATCTTTCTCATAGATTAAATCATAATTTTCATTTAAATCATTTATAATTCCTGATAATTGATCTTGTAACTCAGATTCATCTAGGATTTTCTTTATGCTAGATTTAAATTTTTTGCTTTCTACAAATTTTAATTTTATATCATTCATATTTAATATGTCAACAAAATTTTTTAAATAGATAGAATGATTGTTGTATAAATGATATATAGAAAAATCTCTAATATTATTTTGTAAAATATACACAATTGCTTTTCCGCATAAATCAACTGGAGTAAATTCAAGAGGTAAAGCTTGCAAATATTCTGGTATATTTTTTAAGAGGATAAAGCTTTTTAGTCTATTGGCAAAAGCATTTTCATTAGGATTGATTTGGAATTTTCCGTCTGAAAATCGATTTGTAATATTGCCAAGTCTAATTATTTTTGCATTTAGTCCGTCTACCATATAGGATAAAATAATTCTTTCTGCTTCAAATTTTGTAGATGTGTAACTGTTATCTAAGATTTGACCAATGTATAAATCATTTTCAGTAAATTCTATACCTTCGTATTTTTTTGAGGCAACATAAGTAGCATCGATATTTGAACTTTCAGAGATACTCATTGTTGAAGTATGAAACAATTTCTTACGGTTGTTTTTACAATATTCACAAAGTTTTTCAGTCAGTTTTATATTGACTTCTTTAAATTTTTTAATATCTCCATAATGTTTTACCATGGCGGCAGAATTAATGATAGTTGAAATTTTTTGTGTGATTTCTTCAAAAATTTCTTTATCTAATCCGAAATTTTCTTTTGTAATATCACCTTTTAAAATAATAATCCTATCATTGATGAATGGGTCAAGTTCATTGTCAAAATAAAAATGTAAAGTGTCAATCAATCTTTCTTTAGCTGATTTGTTATTTTTATCACGAATGATGCAATAAGCTTTCCCAGAATCTTGTTTGATAAAGTTATATAAAATATGACTTCCAACGAATCCGTTACTACCAAGCAAAAGAATGTTATTTTTATAATTATGAGAAACCACTGCATTTTTTAGGGTTTCTAAATTATTTTTATCCAGAATTTTTTTGATTTTTGTGTAATCAAAATTGCCCAAGTTAGATGTTGTTTCTTCCAATTTTGTATTTTCTGATAAAGTACGAACAGTTGGATATTTAAACAAGTTGGCATAAGGAATATTGATATTGTGTGATAACAATGCAGTTTTGAATTTTATAGCAATGAGTGAGTCAACACCGATTTCAAAAATGTCGTCATCGATTCCAACTTGAGTATGTAAAAGTTGATTCCATGTATTACAAAGTAAAGTTTGCAACTTATTTTCTGGTGCGACGTAAGTTTGCTTTTCAGTTTTGGTAATTTTACGTTTATCTAAATCCTTTTTATCGATTTTTCCATTTATTGTAATTGGCATTTTATCAAGTTTTATAAGATGTTTCGGCACCATATATAATGGCAAAGATTTTGCAATTTCGTGACGAATTGTAGAAATGTCAATATCAATATTGGAAGTGAAAAATCCGGACTAAGTAATTATCATTTTTATCTTGTTTATAAATAACAGCGCCGTTCTCAATTTCAGGAATTTCCAACAATTTATTTTCAATTTCGGATAGTTCAACACGAAGACCACGAATTTTAATTTGAAAATCTTTTCTTCCAATATAATCGATTTCACCTTGTTGATTCCATTTTCCAATATCGCCTGATTTATATAACATACCGTTGCCAAAAGGATTTTTGATAAAAGATTTTTTGGTCATTTCAAGATTATTGATATAACCTTTTGAAATGCCATCACCAGCAATACAGATTTCTCCTTCAATGCCAGTAGGACATAGGTTTAAGTCTTTATCTAGAATGTAGATTTGTGTGTTGCAATTTGGTTTTCCAATATTAATCATAGAATTTGTTTGGATTTTTTTGTTTGAACAGCAAGCTGTAATTTCGCTTGGACCGTAGCCATTAAATATTGTTGCATTTGTATAGCTTTTTAGTCTGTTATATAGAATAGGTGTTAAGGTTTCACCACCTAATTGTATTATTTTTAATTTTTTTAGGGCTTGTGATGTAACAGTATCATTCATTAGTAATTCCACTCGAGATGGTGTTGTTAGGATAAAATCGATGTTATAATCTAGGATTAATCGATTTATGTATTGCGGTATTTTTTGTTGTTCTTCATTGGTTAGAAGAATTGTTTTTCCAGTTAATAAAGGTACAAAATTTTCTACAATAAACATATCAAATGCAATAGAAGCTATACTGATAAAGGTATTACAAATTTTAGTATTCATAAGTTCCTCATGAGAAAGAACTAAATTGATAACACCTTGACGTTTTAAAGTAATGCCTTTTGGAGTACCAGTTGAACCAGAAGTGTAAATAATGGCAAAGTTGTCATCATTACTATTGTTTATGTTTGGATTTGTTATATTGTAATATTGCAAATTGGTTGTATTTAAATTATAGATTGGTTCAAAATCAATTTGTTTTAGTTTAGAAGTAGTTAGTAGCATTTTTGCATTGCAATTATTTAGCATAAATTCAATTCTATCTTTTGGCAAATTAGAGTCAATTAACATATAGCCAGCACCAGCTTTTAAAATTCCTAGCATACAAATGATAGTTTGCATTGAACGAGGAAGCATAATTCCTACAATATCGTTTGATTTTATCTGATTTGCTAATAGAAAATTAGCGACTTGATTTGCTTTTTCATTTAATTCTGAATAAGTAATTTTCTCATTTTCAAAGATAATTGCTGTTTTATTTGGTGTTTTTTCTGCATTCTCTTCAAAAATCGTTTGTAGATTTTTTTGAGTGTCATAAGGCAACTGGGTGTCATTAAAATTGTTTAAAATTTCGCCTTTTTCTTGTTCTGAAATGATTTCAATGTTGCTTATTTTTGTAGTAATATCATTAGTTACTTCTGTTAAAATTTTGATATAACGTTCAGCCAAGTTTTGGATGAAATTCTCAT
>CANBLA010000070.1 GCA_947369305.1 uncultured Clostridia bacterium | reverse complement strand
CACCCCCCCCCCCCCCCCCACCACAACCAAACAAAAAGACACTCTTTCCCTACACGACGCTCTTCCGATCTTGATAAAAGAATTGGGAATAAAGAGATTTACCATTTCACCAGAACTTGACAAAAATGCAATTCCTTTTTTTTCAAATGATTTAGAAAAAGAACTAGTTGTGTATGGCAGAACGTGTCTAATGACATCGAAATATTGTCCAATTGGGAAAAATGAAGATTGTAAAATGTTATGCAAACAGGGAAAGTATGCTTTAAAAGATAGAAAAGATTTTGTATTTCCAGTTGTTACAGATTGTATTAATTGTCATGCAAAAATTTATAATTCTAAAATTTTGTCAATTAGTGATAAAAATTTGGGTGTTGATTTTGTAAGAGTAGATGTGTTAGATGAAACAGAAGAAGAAATAAAAGCTATCATTGCTACTGTTAAAAGGCAGGAAAAATTAAATGGTTCAACATATACAAATGGTAATTTTAACAAATAAATTATGGAATTTTCATCATAAATTGAATGAAATTATAATAGGATAAAAGAAAGAAGATAAAAATTTCATATTTTGCTATACAAAATTTACTTTTTGCTATATAATATAAAAAATATAAAATGGAATATTAGTTTATATCCAAAGAAAGGATGAATAAATTCATGAAATTAAAAGAATTATTAACTGGAATCGAGAATTTTAAAGTAAAAGGTGATGTTGAACTAGAAATTAATTCGATTGAAAATAATTCTCAAAATGTAAAACCAGGAGCTCTCTTTGTTGCTATAAAAGGGTTTGATTTTGATGGACATCAATTTGTAGAAGAGGCAATTGCAAATGGAGCAATAGCAGTAATGTTAGATATTTCGGCGGATTTAAAATCAATCAAATTACCAAAAGAGATGACGGTTATTTTAAGTACAGATACCAGAGTTGATTTAGCAAAGCTTGCTTGTAATTTTTACAAAAACCCATCTAGACATTTCAAATTAATTGGTGTAACTGGTACAAAAGGAAAAACAACAACTACCTATATGATTAAATCTGTTTTGGAAAAAGCAGGCTATAAAGTTGGCTTAATTGGAACGATTGCCAATTATATAGGAGAAGACATGATTTCTGAGAGCAATCGAACAACACCAGAAAGTTTAGAATTACAAGCATTATTTTACAAAATGGCACTAGAAAAAGTAGATTTTGTTGTTATGGAAGTATCTTCTCAAAGTTTGAAATTACACAGAGTTGATGGTTCGAATTTTGACATGGCAATTTTTACTAATTTTTCAAAAGACCATATTAGTCTAAAAGAGCATAGTGATATGGACGATTATTTCAATTCTAAATTGAAACTATTCCAAATGACACCAAAAGGTTTTGCTAATTCCGATGATTTCAAATGCGAACGATTAATCCATTATGCGAAAAATTGTGATATAAAAACGTATTCTGTAGATAATGGTTCTAATTTGATTGCTAAAGATATCACCATTACTAATGCAAGTGTTGACTTTAAAGTAAAATTAGGACAAAAAAATGAAAGAGTGAAAGTTAACATTCCAGGAAGATATAGTGTTTATAATAGTTTAGCAGCAATTTCAGTAGCCATTTCACTTGGCATTGATAATGAGCAAATTAAAGAAGGATTGGCCAATATTGTAATTCCGGGTAGAAATGAACTTATTCCAAACGATAAAGATTTGACCATTATGATTGATTATGCACATACAGCAGAAAGTTTAGAAAACATGTTAAGTTCTATAAAAGCTTACACACAAGGCAGAATTATCTGCGTCTTTGGCTGTGGTGGTGACAGAGACCAAACAAAACGTCCAGAAATGGGAGAAGTCGCGGGAAGATTGGCTGATTTTTCAATTATTACTACCGATAATCCACGAACTGAAAAACCAGAAGATATAATAGCAGACATTGAAGAAGGAATTGCAAAAACAAAAGGAAATTATAAAATTGTAGTTGACCGAAAAGAAGCAATCAAAGAAGCAATTGGAATGGCAAATAGAAGAGATATCGTTATTTTAGCAGGAAAAGGACATGAAACTTATCAAGAAGTAAACGGTCTAAAAAATGAATTTGATGAGCGTAAAATTGTCAAAGAAATTTTACAAAATAAATAGGAGATTTTATGAGTGTACAAATAATTTATTTAATTTTATCCTTTATCTTTACGACAATTTTAGGAAAGTTAATCATTCCACTTTTAAAAAGACTAAAAGTAGGGCAAAGTGAACGAGAAGATGGACCACGTTCTCACCTAAAAAAGCAAGGCACACCAACCATGGGAGGCATTATGATGATGCTCACAATCATTGTCTTTACAGCCATTGCGTGTTTGATAAATCCAGAACCAGAATTTATAAAACCGATTATTTTAATAGCACTTGCGAGTTTAGGTTTTGGCTTGGTTGGATTTGTGGATGATTTTAAAAAAGTAGTTTTGCATAATACAGAAGGTTTAAATCCTAAATTAAAAATGTTAGGATTATTAATTGTAGCAAGCATTTATACAATTTTTTTAATCCAATATACAAATCTTTCAACAGAGTTAATTTTACCTTTTACAGATTTTCGATTGACCTTACCAACATGGATTTTTATTCCATTTACAATTTTTGTTATGCTAAGTGCTACCAATGCTGTTAATTTAACAGATGGAATTGATGGCTTGGCAGCTAGTGTATCAGCGATTATGATAACAGCATTTTCGATTATTGCCATGAAACTTGGTGGAATAGCTGTTTCTATATTAGGAAGTATTGTAATTGGAAGTTGTTTGGGATTTTTAGTCTATAATTTTCACAAGGCCAAAGTAATGATGGGAGATACAGGTTCACTTTTATTAGGTGGTGTAATTTCTAGTATGGCAATTTATTTGCAAACTCCAATTTTCTTAATTATCATCGCTATTATACCAGTTTTAGAAACCATATCTGTTATTTTGCAAGTTGTTTATTTTAGAAAAACAGGAAAGAGACTTTTTAGAATGTCGCCATTACATCATCATTTTGAGTTAATTGGTTGGCGAGAAAATCGAGTAGTTGGCATATTTTCGCTTGTTACAATGATTGTTTCAATCATTGGAATATTGGCAATATAAAAGCCAAGAAAGGATTCTTAAAAGAAATGGCAAAAAAAATACAAAAAGAAAAAAAGAAATTTCACCTTTTCACAAAAGGCTCTGTCGATTACATTATATGGATTACGGTTATGATTTTAGTAGCATTTGGACTAATTATGGTGTTATCGGCAAGTAGCCCTTCTGCATTATCAGAAACGGGAGATAGTTATAAGTACATAAAAAAGCAGGCGATTTCAGCGGTTCTTGGCTTGGTTGCTATGATGGCATGTTCGAAAGTAGATTATCATATTTTTAGAAAGTTGAAATGGATCATATACATTATATTTATTGCATTGTTAGTGTTAGTTGGTTTTGTTGGAATTGATGCGGGTGGTGCTAGACGTTGGATTAATATTGCTGGATTTAATTTTCAACCATCTGAGTTTGCCAAAATTGGTTTCATCTTATTTTTCGCGTCCATTTTATCTGACGTAAAAGAACACGGAAAAATAAAAGAATATAAATATGGATTCATTTATCCACTAATTTTTATGGTACCAATTGTTGGAGCGATTTTGATTTTACAAAATCATTTTAGTGCGACATTTATCATTGGTGTAGTAACGATTGTGCAAATGTTTGTTGCGGGTACAAAAATATCGCATTTTTTAGTTACAGGTTTAATTGGTGGTGTGTGTGGTGCAGGTGCACTAATGATTAAAAATGGTGGTTCAACATTAGGAACCGACTTTCGAAGTTCCAGAATTCAAACTTGGCTTGATCCTTTTTCAGATCCAACAGGAGATGGATGGCAAATTATTCAAAGTTTATATGCCATTGGTTCAGGTGGATTATTTGGTGTAGGATTAGGCAATAGTAGACAAAAATATTTATATTTACCAGAGCCACATAATGATTTTATTTTTTCTGTTTTAGCAGAGGAATTGGGGTTTATAGGTTGCATTGTTGTTATTTTGCTATTCACACTTTTTGTATGGAGAGGTGTTGTTATATCGATGAAAGCAAAAGACAACTTTGGGTGTTTGATAGCTATTGGAATTGTAACAATGCTTGGACTTCAAGCAATGATTAATATCGCGGTTGTAACAGGTACAATTCCAGTAACAGGAATGCCTTTACCATTTTTTAGTTATGGAGGAACATCACTAATTGCGAATTTAATTGCTGTTGGGGTATTGTTAAATATTTCAAGAACAGCAAAATAAAATGGGAGAAGTTTTATGAAAGTTATTGTTTCAGCAGCAGGTACAGGAGGTCATATTAATCCTGCACTTGCCATTGCTAATAAAATACGTGAAAGAGAGCCAGATTCAGAAATTATTTTCATTGGAACAAATCATGGTTTAGAAAACGATTTAGTTCCAAGGGCAGGTTACGAGTTAAAAAGAATTGAAGCATATGGCTTAAAAAAAGAGATTTCGTTTACCAATTTAAAACATATCCTACAAACGATGCGAAGTGTTAAACAAGTAAAAAAAATAATTGATGAATTTCAACCTAATTTAGTTTTGGGAACAGGTGGTTATATTTGTGGTCCAGTTTTTTCAGCAGCGACAGCAAGGAAAATTCCGACAGTATTGCATGAAAGCAATGCATACCCGGGAAAAGCAGTAAAGATGTTTGCAAAAAAAGTAGATTGTGTTTTAGTTGGATTTGAGGAAGCAAAACATAGACTTTCCAATGCTAAGAAAGTGCTTGTAACAGGAAATCCGACTAAAATTAGAAAATTAAATATTTTACCAAATCAAAAAGAAAAGATTTTAGCCGATTTAGGGATTAAAAATGATTTACCAATTGTACTAATATTTGGAGGAAGTCAAGGAGCTCAAGCGATTAATGAGGCAATTGTAGATTTGATAAAATCTAAATTAAATAAGAATTACCAAATTATTTGGGCAACTGGTCGAAACCAATATGATATTGTTAAAGAAAATTTTGAGAAAGTTTCTATTTCCATTAAAAATATAAAGGATGTAAAAGCAGTTTCCTATATTTATAATATGGAAGAATTAATTAATATCGCAGATTTGGTAATTTGCCGAAGTGGAGCTATGACCATTACAGAACTTGCTATTTGTGGAAAACCAGCGATTTTTGTACCACTACCATCTAAGTCAGCCAACAGGCAAGAAGATAATGCGCGTGTTTTGGAAAAATTAGGTGCTGCCAAGATTATTTTAAATCATGAATTGACAGGGGAAAAATTAGCAGGACAGATTGATGAGATAATATGCCATGAATCGAAACTTGAAAAAATGGGAAAATTAGCAACTAAAATAGCACCAAGTAACGTTGAAGAGAAGATTTATGATGAGATTTTGAAAGTGGTGAAGAATAAAAAGAGCGATTAAAATTAAATTTTACTCTTGTCAAAGCCAAAATAATAGAGTATACTTACTA
>CANBLA010000069.1 GCA_947369305.1 uncultured Clostridia bacterium | reverse complement strand
AAAGAATGCAAACAAGAGCAGGAAGAAAAGTATTAAAAGCAAGACGAAATAAAGGAAGAAAAAAAATTAGTGCTTAAAGAAAATAGGGGCGTTTTGCGTCCCTTTTTTAAGTAATTTTTAGTCGAAAAAGAGAAATTTATGAAAAAAACAGTGATGATAAAAAGAAGATATGAATTTAAAAGATTGTTTTTCAAAGGTAAAATCGCTTACGGAACTAACTTAACTATGTATATTTTACCAAATCAATTATCCATTAATAAATTGGGGATAGCTGTGGGGAAAAAAAGTGGAAAAGCTGTGGATAGAAATAGAATAAAACGTTTGATTCGTGAAAATTATAAGGTTTTAGAGGATGAGATAAAAATGGGGTATTATATTGTTATTTCTGTGAATAAAAAAGCTCATATAAAAAATATTAATTTTTATGATGTCAAAAAGGAAATAGAAAAATTGTTTCAAAAATCTGAAATGTGGTTAGAAGAAGTATGAAAAAGTTAGTTTTGAAAATCATTGAATTTTATCAAAAAAATATTTCGTCCTATTTATCGCAAATGTATGGAATTCATTGCAAATTTCAGCCGACATGTTCAGATTATACAAAGCAAGCAATAAAAAAGTATGGAGTCATAAAAGGAAGTTGGAAAGCTTTTAAGAGAATTATAAGATGTAATCCTTTTTCAAAGGGAGGATATGATCCGTTAAAATAAAATAAAAGGAGGAAAAGTTTTGTTTAAATTTTTTGCTAATATTTTTGGTTATGCATTAAATTTTATTTATGGAATTGTGAATAATTATGGAGTTGCAATTATTTTATTTACAATCCTTTTAAAATTAATTATGTTGCCAATATCAATAAAACAACAAAAAACAATGAAAAAGTCCGCAAAAATTCAAGGACAAGTTAAAGAAATTCAAGAAAAATATAAGAATGACCCAACTAGAATGAATCAAGAGGTAATGGATTTATATAAAAAAGAAAATATGAGTCCATTTAGTGGTTGTCTTAGTTCAATTTTGCAAATTATATTAGTGATTTCAATGTTTTATTTAGTGAGTAGACCATTAACTTATATGAAGCATGTTGAACCAGAGTTACTTAGTCAATATCAACAAGAATTACAGGAAAAAGAGGGAAATACGAATTATCAAGAAATTGGAATTATTCGTATGAAGTCGGGAGAAGATGAACGAGTTAATATTAATATGAATTTTTTGGGGCTTAATTTGAGTGCAGTTCCATCACAGAATTATAGCGATTGGAAAGTATTTATTATTCCTATTTTGTATGTAGTAACTTCATTTTTATCAACAAGAATTACAGCAAATATGAATAAACCAAAGAAAAAAGAGGAAAAGACAAAAGCAAATGCTGATACAAAAGATTTGGTTAAAAAAGAAGATAATATTGATATGATGGAAGAGATGAATAAAAATATGATGATTATGATGCCACTAATGACGGTTTCTATCGCATTAATAGCTCCATTAGGATTAGCTTTATATTGGTTAATTAATAATATTTTTATGCTAGGAGAGAGATTAATTATAAATAAAATTTGTAAATCTGAGGAGGAGTAAAAATGGACGAAAAGACGTATATTTTTGAGGGAAAAACAACAAGTGAAGCTATTGAAAAAGGATTGAGAGAATTAAAAACAAATAAAAATAAAGTGGAGATAAAAGTATTAGAGAATGAAGATAAGAAGACGTTTTTTAGTATTTTAGCACCAAAAGTTGTTAAGGTTGAGATAAAATTTAAAGAAAATCATGTAAAAAAAGAGAAAAATAGGGAGCCGATGAATTTTAATGAAATAATTCAAAATTTAGAAAAATTTTTAAAAGATTTTATTGAAAATTTACCAACTAAGGATTTAAAATATGAAATAAAGCAGGAAGATAATTTGATAAAAATTGATATAAAAGATGAAAAAGCTGCTTATTTAATTGGATATAGGGGAGAGACATTAAATTGTTTGCAAAATATTTTATCCAATATTGCGAGTAATGATAAACAAGAAAAGGTTAGAGTTTTACTAAATATTAGTAATTACCGAGAAAAAAGAGAACAAGATTTAAAAACATTAGCAAATAAAATTGCAGAATCTGTGATAAAAAGCGGAAGATCAATTACATTGGAACCGATGGTTGCTTATGATAGAAAAGTAGTTCATAGTATTTTACAAGAGCATGAAAAAGTAAAAACATACAGTATAGGCAAAGAACCTTATAGAAAAGTTGTTGTAAGTTTAAAATAGAGGCAAAAGTTTCTATTTTTTTAATAAAAGTATTGACATTTTATGTAAGAAAATCATATAATAACTGTAACTTAGTTTTATATAATTCTTATCTTCAAAGGAGGAAATTATGGATGATGTAACTGCACGGAAAGCAATTGAGCTAATTAATAGAAAAGCTCAAAAGAAGAATTTAGAATTATTGACATTGGAAGAGGTAATTAAAATGTCAAAAATAAGCGGGGATTCCCCAAAAGAGGTATATAAGCTCTTGAAAAATAATGTTGCTTATGTTGTGCGGATTGATGGTAATTTAATTGAAGCAACAGTAATTTGAATATTAAAAATCAAGTGAAAAAATGAAAAGTGGTAAATAAATTGAATTTATTACCATTTTTTATTTTTTTATTAATTAAAAATTTATTAGAATTCTATATTTTTCTTGCAAAATTATGTTTACGGTGGTATAATATGGCAGAAAGAAGGAGAAAAAATGGATACAATTGTAGCAATATCGACATCACCTGGTATCGGTGGAATTGGAATTATTCGAATGAGTGGAAAAGATTGTTTTAATATATTAGATAATTTTTTTGTGCCGAAAAATAAGTCAAAAATAAAGGGTTATTCTATTAAATATGGAAATATTGTGGATCATAATAAGAATATTGTAGATGAAGCCTTGGTTTCTTATTTTATTGCACCGAAAAGTTATACAACAGAAAATATGTGTGAAATTAATTCTCATGGCGGAAGTGTTGTGATGAATAAAATTTTGGAGATTTGTTTACAAAATGGTGCTATTTTAGCTGAGCCGGGAGAATTTACTAAAAGAGCATTTTTAAATGGAAGAATTGATTTATCACAAGCTGAAGCAGTTGTTGATATTATTAATTCGAAAACGGAAAAAGAATCAAAGGTTGCTATTCAGCAACTAGAAGGAAATTTATCTGAAAAAATTAGAAATATTCGACAAAAAACAGTTTCTCTTTTAGCAGATATTGAAGTAACGATTGATTATCCAGAATATGACGTCGAAGAAGTCACAGAATCGAAAATAAGACGTTTTTTAGAAGAAATAGACATATTACTCGATGAACTAGAAAAAAGTTTCTTAAACGGCAAAATTTTGAAGGAGGGAATAAAATTAGCTATTATTGGAAAGCCAAATGTAGGAAAATCTTCTCTTCTAAACTTAATTTTAAATGAAGAACGTGCAATTGTAACTGATATTGAAGGAACTACACGTGATTCTATTGAAGAATTTATTGATATTAACGGAGTACCTTTGAAAATAATTGATACAGCAGGAATCCGTAATGCCAATGATGAAGTGGAAAAAATTGGTGTGGAAAAGTCTTTAAAAATACTGCAAGAAAGTGATATTGTTTTAGCAATTTTTGATATTTCCAAGGAGTTAGATGAAGAAGATCGAAAAATTTTGCAAAGTATTAGAGAAAAAAAGGCAATTATTTTACTGAATAAAATTGATCTAGAAAAACGATTAAGCCTTACGGAAATAAGAAATATAAACAAACCAATTATTGAAATTTCAGTAAAAAATAAAATGGGTGTGGATACATTATATGAAGTAATTTCAAACTATTTTAAATTAAATGAAATTGCAATTGATGGTGAAACAATTGTCAGTAATAACAGGCATAAAGCTTTAATTATGAATACACATAATCATGTGAGAAAGGCACAAGAAATAATGGAACAGAATTTACCGATAGATATTATCTCTTCGTATCTAAAAGAAATTATTGAAGAACTTGGAAAGATAACGGGAGAGTGTGTTACAGAGGATGTTATTAATGAGATTTTTGCAAAATTTTGCCTAGGAAAATGATACGGATGTTTGGAAAACATTTTTTCTTGTTCCACGTTTAACAAATAAAAAGTAAGGAGTAATAAAATGGGATATAAAGCGGGAAAATATAATGTAGCAGTAATAGGAGCAGGGCATGCAGGTTGTGAAGCTGCATTAGCTTCTGCAAGATTGGGAATGCAAACATTGATATTTTCAATTAGTTTGGAGTGTGTAGCGAATATGCCATGTAATCCGCATATTGGTGGTTCTTCAAAAGGGCATTTAGTAAGAGAAATAGATAGTCTTGGTGGTGAGATGGGGAAAAATATTGATAAAACTTTAATACAGCTTCGTATGTTAAATACGTCAAAGGGGCCAGCAGTTCATTCTTTACGTGCGCAAGCAGATCGAAAAAAATATCAAGCTGAAATGAAACATACTTTGGAACAACAAGAGAATTTGTATTTGAAACAAGCAGAGATTGTTGAGATAAAGGTTGAAAATCATAAGATAAAATCAGTTGTGACGAATTTAGGTGCAGAATATGAAGTAGATTGTGTGATTTTGGCAACAGGAACGTATTTAAAAGGAAAAATATTTATTGGGGAAAATTCTTTTGAGAGTGGGCCAGATGGTGTTTTTCCAGCTAATCAGTTATCAGAATGCTTACAGAATTTAGGAATTGAAATTCAGAGATTTAAAACAGGTACACCAGCTAGAATTAATAAGAAAAGTATTGATTTTTCTAAAATGGAAATACAGGAAGGCGATACAGATATAGTTCCATTCTCATTTGATAGTAAAATGTTGCACGTGGAACAAATTCCTTGTTGGCTAACTTATACAAATGAAAAAACACATGAGATTATTCGAAAAAATTTACATAGATCGCCATTATATGCAGGAATGATTGAGGGAACAGGACCAAGATATTGTCCTTCAATTGAAGATAAAGTAGTTAGATTTGCTGATAAAGAGAGACATCAAATTTTTGTGGAACCAATTGGAAAAGATACAGATGAGATGTATATTCAAGGAATGAGTTCTTCACTTCCAGAAGATGTGCAAATTGAGATGTATCGAACTTTGCCAGGTTTAGAAAATGCGGAATTTACAAGACCTGCATATGCGATAGAATATGATTGTATTGAGCCATCACAATTGAAAAGTTCGTTAGAATTGAAGACTATTGAGGGAATGTTTTTTGCGGGACAAATTAATGGAACATCTGGTTATGAGGAAGCTGCGGCGCAAGGGTTGATTGCTGGAATTAATGCTACACAAAAATTAAAAGGTAAAAAGCCAATCATTTTAGATCGTTCACAGGCTTATATTGGTGTTTTAATTGATGATATTGTAACGAAAAGTACAGCAGAACCTTACCGAATGATGACTTCGAGAGCAGAATATCGATTATTATTAAGGCAAGATAATGCAGATTTGAGATTGACGGATATTGGATATGA
>CANBLA010000068.1 GCA_947369305.1 uncultured Clostridia bacterium | reverse complement strand
CCCAACAAAAAAAAACACGACACTCTTTCCCTACACGACGCTCTTCCGATCTATTGATGTAATCATTCCTGAATTCATTAAAGATTTCTCTTTTATCGCAGGAATTGACCATCTAAAAACAGCACCTACAAAAGAAAAATATGATGTAATAATAGTTGTTGATTGTGCTGATACGCACTTATTAGAAGGAATCTCTATCTTAAAACGTGCCAAAAAAGTCATTTGTTTTGATCATCACGAAGAAACATCCATACCTTTTACACACGGTATAATTGATCCTCTGGCACCTTCTTGCAGTTACATTATTAAGAAAGTGTTCCCTTGTATGAATAAACATTTTCTTGATTGTATTGCTACTGGCTTAATCTCTGATACAGCTAATCTATCTTTAAATATAACAGAGCTTGTAACAAATGCTATTAACGAATTGGAGAATCTTGGAGTAGATATAAGTTATATATTATGCAAACTAACCGCCCGAAGTTGTAGAACTTTGGAATTAGTTAACCTTGTAATAAAAAGAGGTTACTTTAAATCAACTCCAAATAACTCCGTTTTTTGTTCCTATGTATTACAAGATGATTTATTAGATTCTGAAAAAAACTTGAATACAATAAATCACAAAGCCATCATCTCCGAACTACAAAAATCAATAAACTATACTTCTTTGGTTTTATTGATTGAAAATGAGAAAGGAGAATTTAAAGGCTCTTTACGCACATTAGATTCAAATACTGATTTGAACGATATTTGTTCTAAACTTGTGTCATCAGGCAAATTAGTAAAAGGAGGCGGGCATAGTTATTCTTCAGGATGTACTGCAATAGGTTCCTGTAACGATATATTAGAACTTATTGCCACTGAAATTTTAAGTTCTTGATTTGCTCTATCAACAACAAAAAACAATCATTTGGGGAATGTTTCCTAAATGATTGTTTTTTATTGAATTATACAAAATATTTAATTTGCTTTTCTGAATCTAAAAAAATATTTGTTTCCTTTTCCCAAAAAATCAACTTGACAAACATTCTCACTAAAAAATACTATACTTCAATCCTTTGCAAGAACCAAAACCAATATTTCATTCGCCCCAGCCTCTTTCAAAACACGACTACATTCTTGCGAAGTCGCGCCAGTTGTATAAATATCATCTAACAAAATAATTTTCTTATCTTCTATCTCAATATCATTTTTAATAAAAAATGCATGTTGAATATTACTTTGTCTAGCTTTTCCACCTAATTTACTTTGTGTTGTCGTATTTACCACTTTGAATAAAATATCACTCTTCACAGGAACTTTTAAACTTTTCTCCAACTCATTTGCAACCAATTCTGTTTGATTATACCCTCTTTTCTGCATTTTTTTCTTGTGCATCGGTACTGGAATAATCATGTCATACTTTCTCAAAACTTCTTTGTTTTTTTCATTTTTCACAATTTGATTTGCAAAAAAATGATTTAAATATGCTTTATTCGCAAATTTATAACGCAAAATCAACTTTCGCACCAGACTTTGATACGTAAAAAGATACAACAATTTCTCATATTTCTTATTTTCTATTTCCACTAAATTGGATTTTTCCAATCTTTCCACTCTTCTTTGACAATTTGGACAAAGCCAATTTTTGTCAATTTTCCCACAAACCGAACAAGCTGGTGGAAATAAAAAATGAAGGACAAATTCAAACATGTTCAAAAAACACCTCCTAAATTTGCCCCCAACAATTTATATAATTTAAATTCTATGCCTTTTTTGCAATCTCCGCAATCTCTGCAAAAGCTTTTTCATCAGATACTGCGATTTCTGCTAACATTTTTCGATTAATCGTAACATTAGCTTTCTTTAATCCTGCAATTAGTTTGCTATATGTCAATCCATTCATTCTTGCAGCCGCATTAATACGTGTAATCCATAACTTTCTAAAATTCGATTTTTTATCTTTTCTTCCTACATATGCATACATTCCAGATTTCATAACTGCTTGTTTAGCCATTCTATATCTGTAACGTTTTGCACCAAAATAACCTTTTGCTTGTTTTAAAACTTTTTTATGTCTTGCTCTTGTTGTTCTTGCTGTTTTTACTCTTGCCATTTTTTATATCCTTCCTTTCCTTATATTTTCTATTTTTTACCATAAGGTAATAATTTTCTAATTGTATTTTCGCAAGATTTATCTGCGATTCCATTTTGAACTCTAGCTGTTAATTTTGTTCTTTTTGTTTTAGTCGCCAAACGATGTCTTCTGTTGGCTTTTGTTCTTTTTACTTTTCCTAAAGCAGTATATTTATATCTTTTACTAGCTGCTTTGTTTGTTTTTAATTTTGGCATTTTTTAACTACCCCCTTTTTCTTTATTATTTATTTTTTGTTAATATAACAAACATAGTCTTGCCTTCTAATAATGGTCTTTTTTCTACTGTTGCAATATCGGCTAAATCTTCAACAAATTTATTTAAAACGGCTTCTCCAATTTTCATATTGTTTAATTCTCTTCCTCTGAAACGTAATGAAAGTTTTACTTTATTTCCAGCTTCTAAGAATTTTCTTGCATTTTTGCTTTTAAATTCGAAATCATGATCCCCAATATTAGTTGAAACTCGAATCTCTTTTAATTCAACCGCTTTTTGATTCTTTCTAGCTTCCTTCTCTTTTTTGGCTTGTTCAAATTTATATTTACCATAGTTCATGATTTTACAAACCACTGGCTGAGCATTTGGTGATACTAAAACTAAATCCATATCCTGTTCTTCTGCAAGTTCTAATGCTTTGTCAAAAGGTATAACTCCTTTTTTATCTCCATCTGCCCCAATCAATTGAACCTCTTTTGCTTTGATTTGTCTGTTAATTGGTAATTCTTGTTTTATAACGAAACACCTCCAATAAAATAAAAAATGACTTTCCTAAAAAAAGTCAAATCCACAACATAAATAACAATATACAATTGATATTTTAACCTTAAAACCGTTTGGCATAAGGTGAGAAGTGGATACTTCTTCTTAAGAACATTATTATTTTAGCACGTGCTAATTCATTTGTCAAGTAAAATTTTGCAATTTCTCGACCAATTTTTCAAAAAAAGGCCGAACTTAATAAAAGGTGCCCTTTTCTTAAGTTTATTATAGCATATTTACATAATTTTGTCAAGTTTTTTTCTAAATTCTCAACATAACTATAGTTTTATTCTAAATTTAACAAAATTGTGTGTCGACTAAATCGACACACAATTTCTAGCACACTTTATCAATTTTTTTTAATAATTAGGGATTAAGGAACATAAATTTTTATAAATCCTTCCTCAAGGTTGTGATAACTATTGCTATATTCAATAATAACTTCATCTGTATAAATGACATATATTGCCATACCTCCTGGTAGCCAACCATGATTCCATAAAAGGTCATTTACAACTTCTTCGCAGTGTAAAACACCTTCTTTATTTGTACTTGCATATGGTACACAAAAAACAATTTCTCCCTCATACCTCAATAATTCTTTTTCTTCACTTTCTGCTGTATCCCATAAATCTGTAATAATTACGGGTACTTCTCTTGGTATAGTAATAATTCTTTCAAAACTAATCTTATTATTGAATGAACTTAAAAGTCCATACAAATTTGTTTTTTTATTTTTAAAGACATCTTCAATGTCCTTTTCTTTTAAAAAAGGTGAAAGATTTTTGATGATATTCGATTTTTCATAGCAAAAGGTTTCTTCCATTGAACTTGATTGATCTTGGTATATTCCTCCCAGTGGACGAACCACCTGATTATCAAAAAAAACCGAATAAAAATCATCTTCTGGTGTGTCTTCTAAGATATGGTATAACCGTGTACAGGAACAACTTACGATACAATCACAGTTAGCCCGCTCTCCTTTTTTGTTTTCTCGAATATTTCTGTTATAAACTGATAGAGTTAAAGCCTTTTCTTTGAATACAGATAAATCTGTTTTAAATTTCTCCTCTGCTGCCATAACAGGAATTATTGTTGACATTACTAAAATTATAGCTATTGCTATCATTATTAGTTTTTTCATTCTTTTGTCTCCTTCCCAAAATAAATTTTTATATATAAGTTCAAAATCAATATGTGTGCCAAATATTGATTATTATTTTTGAAAAATGAAAGGTTTTTTATTTATAATCTTATATTTATTGATTATACCAATCGTGTATATCGTGACTAACTATCTTTTGGTCACTCATGCAAAAACAATATAGTTACATTCATATTTTAACATAAAATCCCAATTTTTGCAAGTTTTTTTTAGCAAAATACTTGACTTTTTCCCAAAACTATATTAAAATAATTAAGCAATTTATAATAGGATTAAAAAATTTTAATCTTCTCCCCGGTAGATTCTAAATTTTTTAATAGAAAAATATTATAAATCATGAGAAATCTTGAAATTTTCTGTCTTAGCAACTTAAAATTTTCAAGATAAAAAATAAAAATTTTGAAATGGAGGGTATTTTTTACCATGAATAATACTACTTATAGTCCAAAAAAAGGCGAAATTGAAAAAAAATGGTACGTAATTGATGCTAGCCACCGACCTCTTGGTAGAACAGCAACAGAAGCTGCAAAATTACTACGCGGAAAACATAAACCAACATTCACACCAAATGCGGATTGTGGCGATTATGTTATCATTATAAATTGTAAAGACGCTGTATTGACAGGTCGTAAATTAGATCAAAAAATCTATCGACATCATTCAGGCTACATTGGCGGAATGAAAGAAACAACCGCTCGTGTTATGATGGATCATAAACCAGAAAAAGCTATGTACTTAGCAGTAAAAGGAATGCTTCCTCATACAAAATTAGGCAGAAAACAACTTACTCATGTACGTGTTTATGCTGGTAATGAGCATGAAAATATAGCACAAAAACCAGAAGTATGGGAGGTAAAATAAGATGGCAAAAAAAGAAAATATCGTATTTTTAGGAACTGGTCGTAGAAAAAAATCGATTGCTCGTGTTAGATTAATGGCTGGAACTGGAAAAATAACAGTCAATAAAAAAGATTTAAGTGAATATTTTGGTACAGAAATTTTAAAAGTAATTGTAAATCAAGCATTTAGCGTAACAAATACAACAGGAAAATATGATGTTATTTGTACAGTAGCAGGAGGCGGATTCACTGGTCAAGCAGGTGCCATAAGACATGGTATTGCCAGAGCTTTAGCAGAGGCTAATTCAGAACTACGTCCTACTTTAAAACATGCTGGATTTTTAACAAGAGATCCACGTATGAAAGAAAGAAAGAAATATGGATTGAAAAAAGCGAGAAAAGCACCTCAATTTAGTAAGAGATAAAAAAGTGCCCTTTGGGGCAGAAGGTCAAAAACCTATATACAAAGCGGTAATCGATTTAGATTACTGCTTTTTTATTATCTTTATAAAAGTTATAAAAGCCGTCAAAAGTTACTGCGTAATATACACACAATATACAAAATTTAAAAAAACATCATATTTTACTATGATATCTTTTAAAAAATGTTACTTGTCCAAAACAAGTAACATTTTTTACTTTCATTTCTCTTTTTCCCTTAAATTTGTTCTA
>CANBLA010000067.1 GCA_947369305.1 uncultured Clostridia bacterium | reverse complement strand
ATAGGTGCCAGTGACTGGAGTTCAGACGTGTGCTCTTCCGATCTTAGATATTTACTTCGAACGAGATTTAGCAAATCATGTTATTACAGAAGAAGAAGCACAAGAAATTATGGATCATTTTGTCATGAAATTACGTATGATTCGTTTCTTACGTACCCCAGAATATGATGAATTATTTAGTGGTGACCCAGTTTGGGTAACAGAAAGCATTGCTGGGCAAGGAATTGATGGTCGTACTTTAGTGACGAAAAATTCATTCCGCGTATTACACACTTTAGAAACTTTAGGTCCTGCACCAGAACCAAATCTAACTGTACTTTGGTCAAACAATTTACCACAAGGCTTTAAAGATTATACAGCAAAATTATCCATTGATACCAGCTCTATTCAATACGAAAATGATGATCTAATGCGTGAATATTGGGGTGATGATTATGGAATTGCTTGTTGTGTTTCTGCGATGCGTATTGGAAAACAAATGCAATTTTTCGGTGCTCGTGCCAACCTTGCCAAAACACTATTATATGCTATTAATGGTGGTCGTGATGAAGTTTCTGGCAAGCAAATAACTTCTAAATTTGATCCTGTAACTTCTGAATATTTAGATTTTGACGAAGTTTGGGAAAAATTCGATTGCATGATGGACTGGGTTGCCAAAACTTATATCGAAGCATTAAATATTATCCATTATATGCATGACAAATATTCGTATGAAAGTTTAGCCATGTCCCTTCATGATCGAGAAATTCTTCGTACCATGGCTTGCGGTATTGCAGGACTTTCGATTGTAGCAGATTCGTTCTCTGCTATGAAATATGCAAAAGTAAAAGTTATCCGTGATGAAACTGGTTTAGCGATTGATTACAAAATCGAAGGTGATTTTCCAAAATACGGAAATGATGATGACAGAGTTGACAGTATTGCTGTTGAAATTGTGAAAAAGTTTATGGCAAAATTACGTATGCAAAAAACATATCGAAATTCAAAACCAACGATGTCAATTTTAACCATTACTTCTAATGTTGTTTATGGAAAAGCAACAGGAAGTACACCTGATGGAAGATCTGCAGGTAGCCCATTTGGTCCTGGAGCAAATCCAATTCATGGACGTGATACACATGGTGCTGTATCAGTTTTAAATACAATTGCAAAATTACCTTATAAACACGCTGAAGATGGTATTTCCTATACGTTTGCTGTAACTCCAAAAACACTTGGAAAAGATGAGCAAACACGTATTCACAATTTAGTTGCTTTATTAGATGGCTATTTTGCACAACATAGCCACCATATTAATGTTAATGTTTTTGATAGAAGTTTATTAGAAGATGCAATGGAACATCCTGAAAAATATCCTCAACTTACAATTCGTGTTTCTGGATATGCCGTAAACTTTACAAAACTTACTCGTGAACAACAATTGGATGTTATTAATCGAACCATTCATGAGTCAATCTAAATAACTTTAAAAGGGCACGTGAATCGTGCCCCCTATTATTTAAAAGAAAGGATATAAAATGAAAATTACAGGAAAAATACATTCTTTTGAATCATTTGGGACCGTGGATGGTCCTGGTATTCGATTTGTTCTTTTTATGCAAGGTTGTCCTTTAAAATGTAAATATTGTCATAATCGTGATACTTGGGATATTTCTAAAGGAAACGAATATTCTATAGACGAAATAGTTGAAAAAGTAATGCGTTTAAAACCTTATATTACAACTTCTCATGGTGGTGTTACTGTTTCAGGTGGTGAACCCTTGCTGCAAGCAAAGTTTGTTACTGCTCTTTTTAAAGAATTAAATCTTAGAAAAATCCATACCGCTCTTGATACTGCTGGAAGTCTTCCGCTTACTGAAGATATAAAACAACTATTACAATATACTAACCTTGTTTTATTAGATATCAAACATATTGATAATGAAAAATGTATTAATTTAGTTGGTTCACCCAATACCAATACTTTAAACTTTGCAACCTATTTGAGTGAACATTCCATTCCAATGTGGATTAGGCAAGTATTGATTCCAGATTTTACAGATGATGAGAAAGACTTAAAAAAATTAAAGAATTTCATTGATCGTTTAAAAAGTGTAGAAAAAGTAGAAATTTTACCATACCATAATTTAGGAAAATTCAAATGGGACAAACTTGAAAAAAAATATGAATTGGAAAATGTCGCACCTCCTAATAAAGAACAAATTAAACGTGCCAAAACTCTTTTAGGAATTTTATAAAAAGAGAAATTTGATATACAAATTTCTCTTTATTTTTTATACTTTTAAACTTCTATTTCCCTCTAGTTTATTTTCTGAAGTAGTTTTATACGTCGTTTTTCTTCGATTTAAAAGAGAATAAATGAAAGCAGTTATTGGAACTGTGAATACAACTCCCATACTTCCTGCTATAGCAGATATGACTTCCTCAGAAATTGTCTCTTTGTTCAAAATTTCCGTCATTCCCATATCACATGCTAAAAATAATAAAATTAACGTTAGGGCTCCTCCTACATAAGCTAAAATCAACGTATTTGTCATCGTTCCTATAACATCTTTTCCAATATTCATTCCACTTTTAAACAATTCTTGCCAAGAAATATCTTTGGTTTTATTTTTTATCTCGTCCAAGCTAGATGCAATCGACATTCCAACATCCATACAGGCACCTAAAGCTGAAATAACAATTCCTGCAAAAATCAAATCTCTAAAATTAAAATTAACAGTATTCATATTCATACTCAATTGTATTGCATCTTCACATGCACCTGAAAGTTTGGCTAAATGGCTAAATAAAATTGCAACAATTCCACTTGAAATAACACCACCTAACGTTCCTAAAGCTGCTGTCAATATTTTCTTGCTAAATCCGCCAATGATAATAAAGGTAAGAACAATAATAACAGCAGAAGTAACTATCGTCATCAAAATAGCATCATAGCCTAAATAGATACCTTTGATTAAAATAAAATATACTGCTAAAATCGTAATTATTAATCCAATGATTGCTTTAACTCCCTGTTTTCCTCCAATAAAAACAATCGTTAATAAAAACAACCCAAACATTACAAAAATATATTTATCTCTAATCACATTTTGAACTGTAGCTGTCACATTTCCCATTTCATCTTCAACTAATTGAACACTAACTTTGTCACCAATTTCTAATTCATATGCTTTTATTTTTCCATCTATATCATAGGACAATATATAATTGGTTGTAAACTCTTCTGTCTCATATACCCCATCTAATATTTCTATCGTTACTTCTTGAACAGTATCTGTGATGGAACCAGTTTCAACATCTTTAATTTCACCTATTTTGGTTACAACTGCTCTACAATCTATTTGTATACTTGTTTCTGCCACTTTCTCTGGTATAACTGTTTCTTCCGAAGTAGGATTTCCTTCTGTTGTTGCATAAGATGCTATCACAAAATTTATCATTATTAACCATGTAATTGTACATAACACAATTTTCCTCAATTTTACTCCTCCTTAAAAAATTACAATATCCATTTCATTTGTATCATTCCTATTTCCATACGCATACACAATATAAACATATCCATCATCTGTTAAAAAATAATTCTCTGTCAATTCTATTTGATACATCTCACTATCTAAATCTCTTTCATAGAGATTACCATATTCTTGTGCTATAATTTTACTATTTTCATAGACAGTCTTTATTTCATCTTTGATATTACGTTGTACAATTTCTGGTGTTGTTTTCTTTAAATCGATTAAATCCTCTATTGAAATTGTTTTTTCTTTTGAAATACTATAATTGTAAGTTTTGATCGAAACTTTTTCAGGTTTCCCCTCCTCTTTTAAGGAAGCTCTTATCACAAGTGATAAAATATCTGAGTTCATATATGCCATATATGAAACTTTATAAATTGTATTTCCTTGCATTTGTCGCATAATGGAATTGGCTTTATTGTAATACTCATTTTTTATTTCTAAATTAATCATTTCTACTGTTTTACTATCTATATTGATTATTGGTATTTGAGCATCTACTGTATAGTAGGTTTCATCTTGGTTTACTAAATTGTAAGCTGTATAAACAATATCGTTCTCATTGTTTAATTTTTTTGCCTTATTTTCACCACTTACTTTCAAATTGTTTTGAAACAGCTCATTAAAATTATTTTTCAATAACTTATACTCTTCTACTGTTTTTTTATTTCCTATATTAATTCCCATCATAAAAGGATCAATATCAGAATATTGATAAAAAAATTGGGAATATATACCTAAACTTAAAGCAAGCACACAAATTAAAATCAATATTATAAAAAATATGTATCTGTTTTTACCATTCAATCTATCTAAAAATTTTGTGATATCTTTCTTCATTTCTTTCACCTCAATTAAACTTAATGTTATTATAACACTTTTATAAAGAAATGACAAGGCAAAATAATAGAAATCCTCATATAACTTCTTCCTATTTTAGGATTTTTTTATACAAAAAATCCCAACTAATGCCTATACACTAGTTAGGATTTTCTTCGTGAATTTTTTAATATTTATTTTATGAGACTCAATAAAATGTACTATCATTAAATCTCACTCTCAATGTTAATTAAACGATTATACTTCGCCACCCTATCTGTTCTACAAGGAGCTCCTGATTTAATATAACCGCTATTGACCGCTACCGCTAAATCTGCGATAAACGTATCTTCTGTTTCCCCAGAACGATGTGAAATTACTGTTTTATATCCATTTTGTTTCGCCATTTCAATACAATCTAATGTTTCAGTTACCGTACCAATTTGATTTGGTTTAATCAAAATCGTATTAGCAACTCCTTTTTTGATACCCTTTTCGAAACGTGCTCGATTTGTAACAAAAATATCGTCTCCAACTAACATAATTTTATTTTTTAATTCATCACTTAATTTTTTCCAAGCATCCCAATCTTCTTCGGCTAAGCCATCTTCTATGGAAATAATCGGATATTTTTCTGTTAAATCTTTTAAATACGTAATCATTTCATCTGCTGTTTTAAACTCTCCTGTTTTCCAAAATTCGTAGCCTTGTTTATTTCCTTTTTTTGCCGCATCAAACATTTCTGTTGCTGCAACATCAATAGCTAAATTAATATCCTTTCCCGGCTCATAACCAGCATGATTGATAGCTTCTAAAATATATTTAAATGCTTCTTCTTCATTTTGTAAATCTGGCGCAAATCCACCTTCATCTCCAACACCAGTTCCATAACCATTTATTTTTAATATTTTCTTTAGTGCATGATATACTTCTGCACCCATTTGAATCGCTTGTTTAATATTTTCAGCCCCAGTTGGCATGATCATAAACTCTTGAATATTGACGTTATTTTCTGCATGTTTTCCACCATTTAGAATATTCATCATTGGAATTGGCAACATTTTACTATTTATTCCACCAATATAATTGTACAATTGCATTCCTAGCGATTCTGCCGCCGCTTTGCATACTGCAATGGAAACTCCTAACGTTGCATTTGCTCCTAATTTGGTTTTGTTTTCTCCTGCCATGTTAATTAATTCTTCGTCAATTCTAATTTGGTCATACACATTCATTCCTTCTATTTTTCTGGAAATTTTTTTGTTCACATTATCAACGGCATTCAAAACACCTTTTCCAGCAAAACGTTTTTCATCCTTATCTCTAAGCTCCAAAGCCTCAAATGTTCCTGT
>CANBLA010000066.1 GCA_947369305.1 uncultured Clostridia bacterium | reverse complement strand
CGCTGACAGCGGCTTCCGACAATTTCGCGGTCAGATCGTCGATCATGGCTATATATAAAATTGCAAGAAGTATGGTGACCAAATATGGTATGAGCGACGTTGTTGGGACAATCATGTTTGGTTCTGGTCAAGAAGAAGTCTTTTTAGGAAGAGATTTTGCACAACATAAAGACGTAAGTGAACAAACGGCTGCAGTAATTGATGCAGAAGTTAAAAATATTATCGACACGGCCTATAGAAGAGCAGTAGATATTTTGAATGAAAATATGGGAAAATTGCATGATGTAGCAAATATTTTAATGGAAAGAGAAAAAATTGACGGAGAAGAATTTGAGGAGATTATGAATAAATAATAGGAGGAAAATATGGGATGGTTCAAGGATTTGATAAATAGAATCAAAGGTGTTAAAAACTTACCAGAAGGAAATGCTCAATTTGATCAGTATCGTTCACCGATAAATATGGTAGATCAATATAGAGTAGAAAATGGAGAAGACATATCGTTAAAGGTTGCTAAAGAGTATGAACGAGATGTGCAAAGAGAAGGATATTTAAATCAATTAGGAAATAGTGCTACTGAAATAGCTATGTCAGGTGGAATTTTATCTCCAGAAGAATTAGTTCAATATGCAGAAAGCAGAGGTGGTAGACCAATTGACATTTCTTCTCAAAATAAAGTGATAGAAATGGTTGATGTAAAGGCAGCAATTAGTTTGGGATATGCAATAGCAAATGGATATGTACAAGAAACTGCAATTCAGTCATTAGGTGGAAAAGCTAAAATTATAGATGAAATGAGTATGCAAGCGAAAAAAACAGCAGAAGAATATCAAATGTCATCAGATAGTGCTGGAGACTTTTTGAAACATCCAAGTGATATTATAAACGATATGCAAATGAGGGAAGAATCAGAAAAACAACAAAGCTTTGATGAGTAAAAGTAAAAACTTTTTAAAATTTGGACTTGATAAATATAAAAAATATATTATAATAATTGTATTTATTTCAGCCTTAAAATTTATCAAGGGCGCGAAACTTCTCTGGTTTTGCGCTCTTTTTGTCGAAAAAAGTTTAAATTTGATAGATAAAAACAATGGTAAATGCAAAAAAAATATAGTATAATAATGGTGGATATAATTTTCACACAAAAAACACAAACTTTTAATATTATTTTTATATTTCAAGTATAAAATCATAATAGAAAAACAAGAGAGGAGATGATTATCAAGATAGATATATCATTAGTTCAAAGTAATCATTATAAAAATAAATTAAATATTAAAGATAATAAATTTGGACAATTAATGCATTTATACTCAATGGCTATGAGAGAAGTAGAAGAAAAAGTTAATTCCATTAATCGAGATTATAGAGAAATTTATAAGCAAGATTTAATTAATCATGTTGTATGTCGATTAAAAACTCCTGAAAGTATTGTTAAAAAACTGAAAAGGAAAAATTATGAATTAACGTATCAAAACTTAATAGAAAATATTAATGATATAGCAGGAGTAAGGATTATATGTCCATTTAAAACCAACATTTTTGAGGTTGTTGATATTATAAGAGAATTTCAAGATTGTAGAATTATAAAGGAAAAAGACTATATCAGTCATCCTAAAAAAACAGGTTATATGAGTTATCATATGATTGTTGAAGTTCCAGTTGAGCTTGAAGGAGCAAAATTATATACTAAAGTTGAAGTTCAAATTCGTACGATGGCAATGGACTTTTGGGCAACTTTAGAACATGAAATAAAATATAAATCAGCTGGTGAGTTGACTGCAAAAGTATCAAGAGATTTAGTTGTTTATGCTAAAATTATCAATAAAATTGATAATCGTTTGATGAAACTACACAATAAGAAATTTAAGAAAAAAATTGAATTATCAGAATAGATAGGTAAAAAGCCTATCTTTTTTTATAAAAATACTTGTCAAATCCAAAAAACTATGTTAAAATATACCAGTATTTAAATAACTATAGAAAAATACAAACCTTACTCACACAAAAAAGTGTGGGTTTGATATCCAAAAGGAGGTGAAAAATAATGAATAAATATGAAACCGTATTCATTATTAATCCAAATGTTGAAGATACAGGAGTAAAAGCTCTTATTGAAAAGTTTTCAAATTTGATTAATAGTGATGGTAAAATCGAGCAAGTTGATGAATTAGGAATGAAAAAATTAGCTTATGAAATTGGAAAACATAAAGAAGGAAACTATGTTGTTATTAATTTTCAAGCAAATACAGGACTAATCAAAGAGCTTGAAAGAATTTATAGAATTACAGATGAAGTAATTAAATTTATCGTTGTAAAAAAAGACGAAGAATAGAAGGTGAAAACATATGAACAAAGTAATTTTAATGGGTAGATTAACACGTGATCCAGAAGTAAGATATACGCAAACCAATAATACATTAGTTGCTTCATTTTCTTTAGCTGTCAATCGAAGATTTGCAAGACAAGGAGAAGAAAGACAGGCTGATTTTATTAATATCGTTGCATGGAGTAAAACTGGTGAATTTTGTAGCAAATATTTCAAAAAAGGGCAACAAGTTGGTGTTATTGGAAGAATTCAAACAAGAAGTTGGGATGATGACCAAGGGCAAAAGCATTATGTAACAGAAGTAGTTGCTGAAGAGGCCTATTTTGCAGATTCAAGAAGAGATGGTGAAACACAAAGTTCAGGTTTCGAAAACACGTTTGGTGAAAATATTGCTAATAATAGCGAATTTCAAGTAACGTCTGGTTCAGATGATGATTTACCATTCTAATTATATCGAGGTTTTAAAAGAATTGGAGGTAAGATAAAAATGGCAGATAATAAAAAACATAAAAAGTTTAATCGAAATAATCAAGATGATGATTACAATCCAAAGTTTAGAAAAATAAAGAAGAAAGTTTGCCCTTTATGTGCAGATAAAAACTTAGTATTGGATTATAAAAATGCGGATCAAATCAAGAGATTTATTAATGAAAAAGGTAAAATATTGCCAAGAAGAGCGACAGGTGCTTGTGCAAAACATCAAAGAGTAATTACAAATACAGTAAAAAGAGCAAGACATATTGCGATTTTACCATTTTCACAAGATTAATAACTAATAAAATAAACTGGGGCAAAAAATATTATAAGAAAGAGATGTGATATTGAATGCCCGAAACAAGTAGATTTCAAGCTTTAACCATGAAAATGGTATTTTTAGATGATACAAACATCACAGACCACATATCCATGTATGTCATAATCAAATTGATGTGGGGATTTTTTGTATGAGAAAAGTGAAATCTATGAAAATAGTTAAATAAAAGTACACTCATGAGGGTGTACTTTTTCTATGTTTTATATGAAATAACAACATTGTAATCAATTCGCTTAAAGGCCAGCTATATAAAACACCTTTTAAAGCAAATAAATTTCTGAATAAAAAAATAGTAATAATAAATAAAATAATTCTTAAGCCAAGAAGAAAAATTACTTTTTGTATAGATTCTTCCTTTTTTATCAGCAATATTTTATATCCAATCAAAGGCAAACAAATAAAATAAATTTTAGAAGCATATTCCACAAAATGAATGATTCCATTGATAGTTGTAAACAAACTAGCAATCTGTTTTATAAAAAAATGCAAAACTAGAGAATATAAAATCAAACCAAAACTTGTATAAATGAGTTTTCTAAGATTTGAATTCTTACCCAACAAAAGATATAAACTCGATACAAACATTGCTAAAAAATACAAAAATTGTACAATATTAATTCCAATTGAATAAATATCATTATTTTCAAATAAATCTATGCTTATTTTCACAACAAAGAAACAAATAATTTCTGAAATGATGAATATTAATAATTTACTTTTTTCTTCTAATTTTCTCATAAAAACCACCTATTTATTTTTATAGTTATTGTATTCTTTTTTCAAAAAAAGTGCAATGGCTTCTTAAAAAGAAGGAAACTTGACATTTTATGTAAAATATGATACAATCTATTTATCAATAAACAATAAGTTTTATAGAAGAAAGGAAGATACATTATGAAAAAATCAATCAAAAAAGTAGTTAATCGGTTAAAGCCACTTGTAGGACATGAAATTATTCGGATAAAACCTGTATTTGGAGATTATTCCTATACAAGCGAGCCAGTTACCCTTTTGGGCTTTACTGATAAGGGGGAACTGATTGTTAGAGGTGAATTATGTTTCATGAAATACAAAAAAATTATGTCGATAAGATATACAGATCCCTTCTGGATTTCCTATCGAAAAGCAAAAAGAGCGAAGAACAATCCACTCAACAAATGGAAAGGAAGATATGTGAAACGGATTGTTCCAATAGAGGAGCCATATTATGATATAAGTTTTATGAATCCTGCTGACCGCTATCGGTTAATTGGTGCTTCGAAGCATCATGTATTTTTGCAGGATGGCGGTAGAATGTGTATTAAAAATCTCTTGTATGCCAATCCGAAAGACTGGGCTTTGAACGAATAAGCCTTTCTGTCAGAAAATTTTAATTAAAAATCTTAAAGACGTTGGGAATAAAAAACCAACGTTTTTTCTTTTTAACAAAAATTTTTTAAAAATTTTTCAAAAAACTATTGCAAAAAAATAATTTATATATTAAAATTTAATTGAAGTGGAGGAAAGTGTCACAAAGTGGTAGAAAAAGGAAGGGGGAAATAGCCTAGTGTTAATTGGTGAATATGAGCATTCTCTAGATGTCAAGGGTAGACTAATTATGCCAGCAAAACTAAGAGAAGATATTGGTGAAAAGTTCATAGTAACCAAAGGTTTAGATGGCTGTTTATTTGCCTTTTCGATTGCCGAGTGGACAAACTTTGAACAAAAACTCCGTACACTTCCTATTTCTAATAAAGATGCCAGACTTTTTACAAGATTTTTCTTTGCAGGAGCCATTGATTGTGAAATTGATAAACAAGGTAGATTTCTTATTTCAAGCAATTTGCGAGAATTCGCTGGACTTGAGAAAGATGTTATTATTGTTGGAATGGATTCAAGGATTGAAATCTGGAGCAAGGAAAAATGGCAAAAATGCGATGATGAAATCTCTGCAGATGATATTGCAACAAAGATGGAAATGCTTGGCATATAATAAAAAAGTATATAACTTGCAAAAGTTTATATAAATTACTTAAGAAAAAATGAACAAGATACAAAAGATTTTAAAAATACAAAAGATAAAAACTTTAAAGTACAAAAGACTGATAAAATTACTATGGACTATTTAAAAGATAGTCCTACTTACCCAAATATTAGTTTACAAATGATTTGTAACTACTAAAGAAAAATAAATTTTACAAATGATAATAGAAAAGGTTACAAAGGATTTTAAAAATACAAAAGAATTTTGCAAAAAATAGGTCGCCAAAAGACGTTTGACGACCTATAAAATTAATTTTAGTAAAGAAGAAATAATATGCAAGTAGAAAATTTTAATCATACACCAGTTCTATTAAATGAATGTCTAGAGGGATTAAATATTAACCCAAATGGAATTTATGTGGATGGGACATTAGGTGGGGCAGGGCATAGCAAAGAGATTGCAAGTAAAATAGCGAAAAAAGGGCTTCTTTTAGGAATTGATCGAGATGAAGAGGCTATTTGTGTTGCAAAAGAAAGATTAAAAAAGTTTTCGAATGTGAAGTTGGTGCATGGTAATCATGACGAGATAAAAAAGATTTTATCAGAACTTGAAATTGCAAAAGTTGATGGGATTTTGCTAGATTTAGGAGATCGGAAGAGCACACGTCTGAAATCCAGTCACTGGCACCTATCTCGTATGCCGTCTTCTGCTTGAAAAGGGGGGGGG
>CANBLA010000065.1 GCA_947369305.1 uncultured Clostridia bacterium | reverse complement strand
AATTTTAAACCATATGTCATATGAAACGAGAAAGGACATTTTCGATAATTTTCCAATCTTGAAATTGTCGTTTTTAAATTTGTTCCATACATTTTTTGGATATTGGACAAGCTAATTGTTTCCGCTTTATTCGTATAATTCATACCTGATATTGCTCTTAAGAACTCCTTTTTTCTTTTTTGGTAAAAGTAACACAAAAGTTCCTTCCATTTTTCTTCTATTTTCTCTCCATCCAAATACTGCTGATATACTTGCAAAGCCTCTTCAAAAGTAGCCTTTTCATTGGTTATGACATACTGTTTTGAAATCATATCACTTTTTAAAGTCAAATTCGGAAAAATTCGTTTTAACTTTTTTACCATAATCGAAGGACGCATCGATTTTCCATCTTTATCAGATGAACAATAACTTAAAAACAACTTCTCTTCTGGAACTGTCAACGTTCTATAAAGATTAAACTGACTTTCATAAACACTATCCAATGACGTCTTCGCAAGCTGAATACCATTTTCCTCTAGCAAAATTCTGTCACCATCATTCAGATAGCCTTCTTGCTTGTTGACTTTTGGAAAAATTCCATCATTCATACCGAGCACAAATAATACCTTTATTTTATGACTTCTTGTTCGATCAGCATCTCCTAAAATGACTTGATCTTGTGTTGCAGGAATTTTTCCTAGTTCCGAAGTTTGAATACCAATCATCAATAATTCCTTATATTTCTCAAACGTAACTTTTTCCTCACCAAATAAATTCACCATTTCTTCCAAAATGCTTACTAAAATTTTATAGCTTGTATTATATTCATTAGAAACTTCCAGATTTTGACATTCCTTTATTTTTTTATCTAAGTTTTCAATTATTTTATTCTCTATCAAAAATTGATAAATATTTTGCGTCAATTCTAAAACAGTTTTATTTTCCATAAAACCTTGTTTAAACTGCATAAGTGGCAAAACAATCTGCCTTCTGATTTTTTCTAGCATTTCTTGTACATCATTTAATGGTTCATAAGAAAATGGCTTTTGCCACTTTGTTCCACGAATTCCCCACTTTTTACAATAGTTTTCCAGTACACAAATAGTATAAAAATCCAAATTCAAAAGTCCAATTTTCAAATAATTAAAAACCGACTCATATGACCAATTACTGGTAAAAATATCCAAAAGAGCAAGCATATATTTCATTAAAATATTTTGATTTAAATCTTTTTTTTCATCAATAAAAATCGGAATTTCATATTTTGCAAAAATTGCTTTTGTATCTTCAGCATAATTTTCCATATCATTCACAATCATGGCAATTTCTCGATATTTGTAGTTATGATTTTTAACTAAATCATAGATTTTTTTTGCTACATTTTCCACTTCGGAATATGGGTTATTGGCCAGAAATAATTCAATATTTTCCGTTTCTTTTTGACATTTTTGATTACTCTGACATAAATTTTCTTCTAAAATAGAAAGTTCATCTGTTTTAAAACGATATATTTTATCCAAGTAAATTAATTCCATCTTGCAATTTTGCTTCTTGGCAATTTCGAGTATTTTTTTTGCGTAAACACGATTAAAATAAAAAATATCGTTTTCCTTATTTTGCGTGCTTTCAATGTTATCTAACGTAATAGCAACCGTCATTTCTTCACATTTTTTCAGCAATTCTCCAAAAATCACATATTCTTGTGGTGTAAAACCGAAAAAATCATCGATATAAATGATAGAATTTTCGAACATAGTAGAATTCTTAATATTCTGTCCAAGTCTTGTGAGCTCATCATTTTCATCCATGAAACAATTCGTCAAACGTTCTTGATATTTTTCATATAAAAGTCTAATATCATTTAATTTCAAAGAAGTATATGGCTCCTCTAATTTCAATTCTTTTAAATCTTGGCATGAGATATTATGCTTTTTGAATTCAGTAAACATTTTATCTACAATTTCAACATTTTTCTCAGATTTTCCTAAAAAATTCAAGCTTTTTTTGTATTTGCTAAGTAAATCATAAATCAGCATCGACTTGCCTACCTTAGACAAATGTGCATTTTCTCCGCCAATTTCGTTTGAAATTCGATATGCCATCCTACTTAAAGTTAGAACTTCGCAATTGAACAACGATTTTCTACCTGTAATTTCAAAAAATTTTTTCTCACTTGTTAAATTACTTTGCTCAGGAACAATGATATAAATAGATTGAAAGTCATTCATTTTTTTGTCAATTTCTCGATATAAATATTCACTTTTTCCAGTACCACTTTTTCCATAAATTAGTTTTAATTTTGCTTGTTTTTCAATCATAATTCCCCCATTAGTAATTTTCCGCACTTAAGGTTGGATAGCGAAAATTTGCATCTCCTACAATCGCTCCATCTTCCTTGTGATTAACAAAAAAATCATTTGAACCTTTTAAATAATAACGATACTTTATATCATTACCTACACGTCCATTTCCAATAATAATTGGGTCATCCCAAGTAACATCAATGGCATACCATTTTCCGTCTAACATCACATAATTCCAAGCATGACTTTCCGTGTCACCACCACTATTAATTCCCGTTCCACAAGCAATTAGACATGGAATATTTAAATCATCCATAATCCCTTTAAATGCACGTGCATATCCTTCACAAACTGTAATTCGGTTAATTAAAGCTCCATAAATATTATAAATATTATCCTTTGAAATTGTATCATCATATTCTAAATTTTCAACTAGATAATCATGTACCATTCTAATTTGATTTTCAATACTTCCATTTAGTCTAGCTTTTATCATTTCCTTTTCTCTTTCTACATTGGCAATTGCTCGATTAATCTCATCTAGTGTTCGAAAAGAACGATTTAAATAACTTTGCCCCTGACTTGCTCCAATCTCAACTTCATAGGTTGTTCCCCAAAGCTTTGTCGATATTTTGGTTAATAAATACACTTTTGAAATATCAATATAAAATAGCTCTGGATTATCAAAGTTTAATGCATTAATCGCTAATTGAAAAGAATTATTTAAAATAGTCTCTCCATCATCTTTATGTAATAAATCATCAAACGTTGTTCCAAATTGTACATTATACGTCCCAGATTTCATATTTTCTAGATTTTTTTCAAGCTCTGTATAAATAATTTTAGCATAATCATCTAATTGATCATAATAAGAAAATGCAAGATTATTTTGATTCAAGTTTCCTGTATTGTCTTGTGAAATCTGATAACCATTGACTTCAGGTGGTTTTGTGTTTGTGCTTGATACTTCTGTCGTATTTTCAATTTGAACTTTTACTTTTTTATAAAGGTCTTGTAAAATCCCTTCATCTTCCGTTTCATATTTTTCTATAGCAACATCTTTTGTATTCTCTGACAACCATTTTGCAATACTATATCTTTCTGGCACTTCAATTAATTCTAAAATATCTAAACAAGCATATATAGTAAATACAAAAATTATCATAATAAGCAAATAGATTATTATATGTATAGAACCATTCTGATTTCTTTTTTTCATATTTTTTCTCCTTTAAGCAGTTTCACGTTTCCAATAAAATAAATATTGCTGAGCCATTCCTGCCATTCCTAAAAATTTGTCTTGTGCTAATTGGTTTAACATCTTTGAACTTACTTTCTCTTCTTTTTCTTGATGAATATAAAGTTCATTCATCACTCTTCTAACCCACACATCAATTGGAAAAACATCAAATCTTTTTAAGGCAAAAAGCATAATGCAATCTGCTACTTTCGGTCCTACTCCATCCAACTTTAAAAGTTCGTCTCGTATTTTTTCTGAATTGTCAAAACTTTTTACTTTTTCTAAATCAAACTTTTCTTCTAAAATCATTTTTGTCGTATGATAAACACGTTTATCTCGAAACCCCAATCCCAAGTTTCTCAGGTCTTCGATAGTAGCTTTTGCCAATTGTTCTGGTGTAGGAAATAAAAAATAATCTTTTCCTTGAAATTCTAATTTCGTCCCATAAACCTGTGAAATTCTCTCAATAATCTTTTTAATTCTTGGAATATTATTATTCGCTGAAATAATAAATGAAATAATGCATTCCCACAAATCTTGATGCAAAATTCTGATACCTGTACCAAATTGTGTGCTATTTCGCATAAAATTATCGATTTTAGCTAACTTTTCCTTTATCTCATGATAGTTGTTGTCTAAATCAAAATAATCGTTTATACGGCTTTTAAACTCATTTTCGCAAACACCCTTAAATATAACTGACTCATTCTCTTTTTTTACATTTATAACCGCCTTATAGATAACTCCCGTATAACTTCCATCTTCCTCTCTATTCCATCGAAAACATTGACCGCATTCAAAAATATGTTTTGGCTCAAAAGATTCTTGTTTTTTTATAATATATTCTTGTTTTTGCATTTTACTCCTACAATTCTTTAAGTTATAGTCTCTCTAATTATATTATATAAATTTATTGGAGGAATGTCAATTGTAAAAGTAAAGATTTCATGAAAAGTAAAAAGCAAAAAGAAATTCTTTTTGCTTTTTATCATTTACTTCGTTTTTGTCCCTGTCCAAGTTTTATCACTTCTTCCTTTTCCACCTTTCGGATTAGTAATCGTTCCTTTTTCAAATACAAAACTGCCCCCAGTATTTATCAACACCGTCGGGGTATTTTTGTCACCACCATGTATTATCCCTCCATTTAATGTAACCCTTCCATCACATTTTATAACTCTAAAAGGAAAAGTGTTCTCTATTCTTCCTCCTGTTATTGTAACAATACTACCTGGCATTGAAGAAATAGTAGCATTAGAACCAGAATGACTTTTTATTGTTCCCCCTGTTATCGTACATGTTCCTTGTATATTTAACGTTTGGTAAGCACCTAGAGATTCAATCGTTCCACCAGAAATATTTATTTTACCAGTCTTGTCATCTGAAAGCGTTGCTTTGTCTAAACTTGTTGAAAATATATGCCCTCCCTTTATATTGGTTGTTCCTCCTCCATAAGTATATATTGCTTGTTGAGTAGCCTCTATTGTTCCACTATTTACATTTAAAGTTCCTCCCAAATTTGTTATACATGGCACTGTTGTACTTGAGGCCGTCACTCTAATTCCTACTATTGTAGCTGTTCCATAATTATACAACGCATGCTGAGGAGCAATCATACCACTGCTTAAAATACCTTCACCAGTTAATGTTAACGTTCCTCGATTTGTAATTCTTCCATTAATTTGTTTTCCATTTAACGCCAAAATTATTGTCTTTCCCGCTGGAATTGTTGGTGATTCTGTCGTACTATTTACCATTGTGATTGTTCCACTTGTTGGTATTGCTGCTATAGCACTTGCTATACTGGTATAATGCACTTCTCCTATTTTTGCAACAGCTGGCACCCACTGAGCTGTTATCGTCACATTTCCAGCATAAGAACCATCATAAGTCCAAGTCTTATCATAAGATTGACCACAATTATAGTCTGCTTTTTCTGTTACAGTTCCACTTCCAGCTGTTACTTTCCAACCAGAAAATACATATCCTGCTCTATACCATATTGTATGATTTGAGCCAGAGGAATCTAATGCAATATGTGCATCATTTTGAAATGGATGCATAACTGTTGCAAAACTTTTACTTTGTCCATAAATAAATGTTTTATTTATACTACTTGTCACCCAACCATTTTTCGTATCATCATCATTTAGCGTTCCACCATTTGGATTAATTGTCAACGTATATGTATTTGCCTTCCAAACTGCATACAATGTTTTGGTTGCATTACCCGAATATGTTCCCCCTGCGCTATGACTTGGTGTTGTTACTGTGCTACTTGTTGACCAACCTTGGAATGTATATCCTGTTCTTTTTGGTTTTGT